>NZ_JBFUKU010000021.1:0-41319 GCF_056400685.1 Pseudomonas sp. P5_A12
GGAAGGTCGCAATCGCGAGCAGGCTCGCTCCCACATGGAATATCTGACATTCCTTAGTTGAGGCCTGCATGTCTTTCGATCTCGCYGCACGCCTTGCTGCCCGTCGTGCCGAAAATCTCTACCGTCAGCGCCCATTGCTCGACAGCCCTCAAGGCCCGGAAGTAGTGGTCGATGGCCAGCCGTTGCTGGCGTTCTGTAACAACGATTACCTGGGCCTTGCCAATCACCCGCAAGTTATCGAAGCCTGGCGCGCCGGCGCTGCTCGTTGGGGCGTGGGTGGCGGGGCGTCGCACTTGGTCATCGGCCACAGCACGCCCCATCACGCACTGGAAGAAGCCTTGGCCGATCTGACCGGCCGCCCGCGTGCGTTATTGTTCACCACCGGTTATATGGCCAATCTCGGCGCGGTCACGGCGTTGATCGGACAGGGCGATACGGTGCTCGAAGATCGGCTCAATCATGCTTCGCTACTCGATGCCGGTTTGCTCTCCGGCGCACGCTTCAATCGCTATTTGCACAACGACTCGGTGAGTCTGGCCAAGCGCCTGGAGAAAGCCACCGGTAATACGCTGGTGGTCACCGACGGTGTGTTCAGCATGGACGGTGACATTGCCGACCTGCCGGCGCTGGCGCGTGAAGCCAAGGCCAAAGGCGCGTGGCTGATGGTCGATGACGCTCACGGTTTTGGCCCGCTGGGTGCCAATGGCGGCGGGATCGTCGAGCATTTCGGCCTGAGTCAGGAAGATGTGCCGGTTTTGGTCGGCACGCTGGGCAAGGCTTTCGGTACGGCCGGGGCCTTTGTCGCGGGCAGCGAAGAGCTGATCGAAAGCCTGATCCAGTTCGCCCGTCCCTACATTTACACCACAAGCCAGCCACCGGCGCTGGCTTGTGCGACGCTCAAAAGCCTCGAGCTGCTGCGCACCGAGCATTGGCGACGTGAGCATCTGAAAACGTTGATCCGCCAGTTCCGCCAAGGCGCCGAGCAAATCGGTCTGGAGCTGATGGACAGTTTCACGCCGATTCAGCCGATCATGATCGGTGATGCCGGGCGTGCGGTTCGCCTGTCGCAGATGTTGCGCGAGCGTGGGCTGATGGTGACGGCGATCCGCCCGCCGACCGTGCCGGCTGGCAGCGCCCGCTTGCGGGTGACCCTGACCGCCGCTCACAGCGAGGCACAGGTGCAACTGTTGTTAAACGGCCTGGCCGATTGTTTTGCACAACTGAAACCGGAGCCAAGCCATGCGTGATCGACTGATTCTGTTGCCCGGTTGGGGCCTCGGGATTTCGCCGCTGGAACCTTTGGCGGCAGCTTTGCAGGGGTTGGATGAACACCTGCGAGTCGAGATCGAGCCGTTGCCGGAACTGGAGTCGAGCGATCTTCAAGAGTGGCTCGAAGAACTTGATTCGACAGTTCCGCAGGATGCCTGGCTCGGTGGCTGGTCCTTGGGCGGCATGCTGGCGGCCGAGTTGGCGGCGCGTCGGGGTGATCGTTGCTGCGGCTTGCTCACCTTGGCAAGCAGTGCCTCTTTTGTCGCCCATGAGCAATGGCCGAACGCAATGTCTGCCGAGACGTTAGATGCGTTCCTGGCCGGCTGCAAGGCCGATCCACGCATGACGTTGAAGCGGTTTTCGCTGCTGTGTGCCCAAGGCGCGCAAGACCCTCGCGGATTGTCGCGGCTATTGCTCGGCGGTGCGCCACAGACTTCTGCAGCGGCGTTGATGAGTGGTCTGGAAGTGCTTGCACAACTGGACACTCGCCAGGCTTTGCAGGCGTTCCGCGGTCCGCAATTACATTTATTCGCCGGCCTCGACGGTCTGGTCCCGGCCGAAGCGGCGGAGGACTTGCTGGCGCTGCTGCCGGATGTCGAAATTGGTCTGATTGAACAGGCCAGTCACGCGTTTCTTCTGGAAGACCCCCACGGTGTGGCGGGGGCGATTCAGGCCTTTTTGCATGAGTCCGGTGATGACTGATTTATCCATTCCCAACTTGCCTGGCGGTTTGCCCGACAAGCGTCAGGTGGCAGCGTCCTTTTCTCGCGCAGCGGCGAGCTACGACAGTGTGGCCGAGTTGCAGCGTGATGTTGGCAGCCAGTTGTTGAGTCGCTTGCCGGCTGATTTTGTCCCCGGTCGCTGGCTGGACCTGGGCTGCGGCACCGGGTATTTCAGTCGCGCTCTGGGTGAGCGTTTTCCGACGGGGCAAGGTGTCGCCCTTGACATCGCCGAGGGCATGCTCAATCACGCCCGGCCATTGGGTGGTGCCACTCATTTCATCGCGGGTGATGCAGAACGGTTGCCGCTGCAGGATTCGACCTGCGATTTGATCTTCTCCAGCCTTGCCGTGCAATGGTGTGCGGATTTTGAATCGGTGCTCAGTGAAGCGTATCGGGTGCTGAAGCCAGGCGGGATTTTCGCGTTTGCTAGTCTGTGTGTAGGGACTTTGTTTGAGCTGCGTGACAGTTGGCGTCAGGTGGATGGCATGGTGCACGTCAACCGCTTCCGCGAGTTGGGTGTTTATCAGCAACTGTGTGCGACCAGTGGCATGAAAACGGTCAGCTTGCAAACGCGTCCTCATGTGTTGCATTACCCGGATGTGCGTAGTCTGACTCATGAACTCAAGGCATTGGGTGCGCACAACTTGAACCCTGGACGACCAGGTGGTTTAACGGGGCGGGCGCGGATTCTTGGCTTGATCGAGGCCTATGAGCAATATCGTCAGGCCGAAGGATTGCCAGCGACTTACCAGGTTGTTTACGCCGTGTTGGAGAAACCTATATGAGCGCAGCCTATTTCATCACCGGTACTGACACTGACGTCGGCAAGACCACCGTTGCCGCCGGTTTGTTGCATGCGGCGCGGTCGGCGGGCTTGAGTACGGCGGCGGGAAAACCGGTGGCTTCTGGCTGCGACTCGACGCCCAAGGGGTTGCGTAACGCCGATGCGCTGGCGCTGTTGGCCGAGTGCTCGCTGCCCTTGACGTATGCCCAGGTCAACCCGGTCGCGTTCGAGCCGGCCATCGCTCCGCACCTGGCCGCACGGGAGGCCGGAGTGGCATTGACGGTGCAATCGCTGTTGACGCCCATGCGCGAGATTCTCGATTTGCAGGCGGACTTCACCTTGATCGAAGGGGCAGGCGGCTGGCGTGTGCCGTTGGCGGATCAGTCCAATCTGTCTGACCTGGCGATAGCGCTGGGTTTGCCGGTGATTCTGGTGGTCGGCGTGCGGTTGGGGTGCATCAACCATGCGTTGTTGACGGCTGAGGCGATTGCCCGGGATGGATTGCAGTTGGCGGGCTGGGTGGCCAATATCATTGATCCCAAGACTTCGCGCCTGGAAGAGAACCTTGCGACGCTCGCCGAGCGTATCCCTGCGCCATGCCTTGGGCGAGTACCGAAACTCAAATCGGTCACGGCTGAATCCGTGGCGGAGCATTTGCAACTGGATTTGCTGGACTAGGTTTCATCTATGAAGGCACCGCGCTATTGGTGTTTTTGTCGGGCCTTTCACCATAAGGACTGGTTCAATAACCAATGTTGATCCCTCGCTGAACTGTCCCTAGAAGCCGCGACTGTTCGTGGCGTTTCTGCGTAAGTCCTCCTCCTCCCTCAACTAATCTTTTCTACACAGCGCCTGGTTAGTCCAGCGGCGATGCATTGCTGTGTGTCCAGCAAATCGATGATGTGAAGACAAACGGCTACAGATCGATGCTTGACAAGATTTAGTCGTAAACGTATGTTTCAAACAGCTGTTTGATCGCAGCGACAATTCGACGCGGTCGTTCATTCCCGGTTACATCAGCAGAGGTTTTTCGCTATGCCTGACTACAAGGCCCCCTTGCGTGATATTCGCTTCGTTCGTGACGAACTGCTCGGCTACGAAGCGCATTATCAGAGCCTTCCGGCTTGCGCGGACGCAACTCCGGACATGGTTGACGCCATTCTCGAGGAAGGCGCCAAGTTTTGTGAACAGGTACTGGCCCCGCTGAACCGCGTGGGTGACACCGAAGGCTGCACCTGGAGCGAGTCCGGCGTTAAAACCCCGACTGGCTTCAAAGAAGCCTACAAGCAATTCGTTGAAGGTGGCTGGCCAAGCCTGGCTCACGACGTAGAGCACGGTGGCCAAGGCCTGCCGGAGTCTCTGGGGCTGGCAGTCAGCGAAATGGTTGGCGAAGCCAACTGGTCGTGGGGCATGTACCCAGGCCTGTCCCATGGCGCGATGAACACCATTTCCGAACACGGTACGCCTGAGCAGCAAGAGGCTTACCTGACCAAACTGGTTTCCGGTGAGTGGACCGGCACCATGTGCCTGACCGAACCGCACTGCGGCACTGACCTGGGCATGTTGCGCACCAAGGCCGAGCCTCAGGCCGACGGTTCCTACAAAGTCTCCGGCACCAAGATCTTCATCTCGGCCGGCGAACACGACATGGCCGACAACATCGTCCACATCGTACTGGCCCGCCTGCCGGATGCACCGGCTGGCACCAAAGGCATTTCGCTGTTCATCGTGCCGAAGTTCATGCCGAACGCGGACGGTTCGATCGGCGCTCGTAACGCCGTGAGCTGTGGTTCCCTGGAACACAAGATGGGCATCCACGGTAACGCCACTTGCGTGATGAACTTCGACGCAGCCACCGGTTTCCTGATCGGCCCCGCGAACAAAGGCCTGAACTGCATGTTCACCTTTATGAACACCGCACGTCTGGGCACCGCGCTGCAAGGTCTGGCTCATGCCGAAATCGGCTTCCAGGGCGGCCTGAAATACGCTCGTGATCGCCTGCAAATGCGTTCGCTGACTGGCCCGAAAGCGCCGGAAAAAGCCGCTGATCCGATCATCGTTCACCCGGACGTACGTCGCATGCTGTTGACCATGAAGGCATTCGCCGAAGGCAATCGTGCGATGGTTTACTTCACGGCCAAGCAAGTCGACATCGTCAAGTACGGCGTGGACGAAGAAGAGAAGAAGAAAGCCGACGCACTGCTGGCCTTCATGACGCCAATCGCCAAAGCCTTCATGACTGAAGTCGGTTTTGAATCCGCCAACCACGGCGTACAAATCTACGGCGGCCACGGCTTCATCGCCGAGTGGGGCATGGAACAGAACGTTCGCGACAGCCGCATTTCGATGCTGTACGAAGGCACCACCGGTATCCAGGCACTCGACCTGCTGGGCCGTAAAGTGCTGATGACTCAAGGCGAAGCCCTGAAAGGCTTTACCAAGATCGTCCACAAGTTCTGCCAGACCAACGAAGGCAACGAAGCCGTTCAAGAGTTCGTCGCACCGTTGGCTGCACTGAACAAAGAATGGGGCGAGCTGACCATGAAGGTCGGTATGGCAGCCATGAAAGATCGCGAAGAAGTTGGCGCAGCTTCCGTGGACTACCTGATGTATTCCGGTTATGCCTGCCTGGCCTACTTCTGGGCTGACATGGCGCGTCTGGCGGCTGAAAAGCTGGCAGCCGGCACTTCCGAAGAAGCGTTCTACACCGCCAAGCTGCAGACTGCACGCTTCTACTTCCAGCGCATCCTGCCGCGTACCCGCACTCACGTTGCAACCATGCTGTCGGGCGCCAACAACCTGATGGACATGAAAGAAGAAAACTTCGACCTGGGCTACTAAGCCTTAACGCAGTACTTCAAAAAAAACCGCCGCTCCTTTGGGAGTGGCGGTTTTTTTTGCGCTGTGGTCAGGCCTTGATCACCATGGCGTCGGATCCAGGGGGCCGACGCCAGTCGGGGTGCTCACGCCTTCGCCGTTACGTATGAACGGCAGGTGCCAGAAGTCGTTAGGCACCACCGGATCGCCAGGCTTGACGCCTTCCGGAAAGATGAACTCAAACACCGGCGCCACATACTGTCCGGCAATCAGTCCATTGGCGACGGTCAGCCTGCCCGCATTCTGGATGCAACTGTCCACGCCGGCCTGGGATAAGCTTTGCTGTGGAACGCAAAGTGACCGCGCAACGACGCGCAAGGTTCGTGTCGGCTGGCTAAGAAGCCCAGTGGGCGCTTTGGTCGCACGTAATCTGGCGCGTTGTGGCTGAGGACCCGTGTTCTGTGTGGTAATACCACCCGAGGCTCCCAGGCAACTGGCCGCAAGGCCCAGCCCAGGGTTGCATTCACCCGTCATCTCATAGGGTGTAACCCAGCGATTGGTTTGCACACCTGTCGATGGATTGACATCTATCAGATAGATGTCGACCGGGGTCTTGATGTCGGTGGTCGAGGCTTCAAGGAAAATCCGGTCCTGCGTCTCCTGGGCTACTCCGCTGATGGCCGTTGCGGCCGGGTCGGCCGTGCCGACGCCAAATTCCCCGATTGCCAGGTAGCTGGGCTGCGAACCAGGTTGAGTGTAGATCCCGACATTCGCCTCGATCGTGTGTGCAGAGATGAAATCCGGGAGGCCCGTTGTTGTTGACTTGAATAGAGTGCCGGACCAACTGATGAAGTCGCCGACTTCGAAGGGTGCCTGTTGTGTCGGGTCGGGGTCCGTCGCCGTGCGTGTAGCATCGCTGAATCTCTTCATGACGTACTGGCTGCAATAGACCTGCCCCACCGCTGGCCCCGAAAGTTCCCCACTGGCCGGAGGTGTGACGCCGGCCTGGCTGAAATTGCGGCAGTTGTTGGTCGTGGTCGGGGTGACCACTTTTGGCCGGTTTTTCTCTGGGCAGAGCGCATCGTCCCCGGAAATCGTGCGTGGCACGCACATCGGGTAGCCGGTGGCGGCATGGATGGTCGGGTTGGCATCATCGACGGAGAAGCGTGGGTCGGGGCTTTGGGCGCGGCCAAAACGTCCGTTCGGGTCGTTGATCTGAATAATCGTGGGTTGCGTCGGGTTACCACTGTCAACTTCGAGGTTGCCGTTGGTGTAGTCGATCCGGGTGATGAAACCATTACCCGCGTTGACTGATTGCTGGGAGACAAAGATCAGCCCGGCAATCTGCTTGTTGGAGACGTTATTGCCTACCACATGGATCTCGAACGAGGGATAGGCCGCCGCTGATTTTCCGAGCGCCAGGGTTCCACCCCTGACGAAGTCGGCCCAGGTCAGGGTGTTGGCCGGCATCTGCATAACGGTGTTGCAAGGAACTGTAATCGTGACGCCGTTTAATTGGACGGTCCCCCCAAAGCGGCCCGGGTCGCCGGTATTGGGGCAATTCGCATTGGTGGTGTCCAGGGTCATATTTTGGATAAAACCGGTAACGTCAAACCCATTAATCGCAGTCGGGTTTGTAAAAACCGGGTCGGGCAGTGTGGGTGTCGAGAACGGCGAGGGCAAACCCGGGGGCTTGGCAGTCCCGCCACCGCCGCCGCCTCCACCACCACCGCCAGCACCGTTTTTGGCAAATGCATCTCCACCACCAATGACCAGTGCGACAGCGACGGCACTGGCGAGTAGAGCATGGCGACTGAAGATGCCGTTGAGTCGTTTGTGAGGCAGCAGCGCTATGGCGAGCGTTTTTTCGTACAAAGATAAGCTCATGGCTCACTCCAGAATCTTGCAGGACCAATTGCCGGCCAATCGAAATCGCAGATCTGCTGATGCGCTGAATCCTGCGCAAGAAAAACGCAAAGCCGTGAAATTGGGGCTCGATCCAGCGGGAGAAGTGTCTGTGTACGGTCGACACTTGCCGTTCGGAAGCTTTCACCTGCGTTGCGTCGGCCGGTTACGGGCGCAATAGCGAGAGACATTTCCTTGAGCCTGAGGTGTACAAAGCAGTTGTCGTGCCTGTTTTGAAACAATTAGACACAAACAATCGCCAACGCACTCAGAATGCGGGCTGCGCGGCCAAGGATGGTATTGCGCACGACACTACCAAATTAATATCCACCAACATAGGGGGGGGATATATGCCCAAGTTCGGGAGTGTGCGAAGTTAAGTTCAGGTACTCGTTGGGTGAGTTTGGTCCTAAGTACTGAATGAGAAATGTTGTCTATATCTACCCCGGGCGGAATAACATTGCAAGAAAAATATGTTGAAGTATTAGTGGTAATGTTTTTTCTTGGAATTAAATAAAAGCCATAGCTCGCGCAGTGCAACTTGTGCACGCGCGGAATTATGACTTATGTAAGTTTACGCCCCCGATTGACTTAGGCTTGTTAGCCGTATCGTAAATGCATTTGGTTCCTGTGAAGTGTTAGTTGGCAATTGCTATGCCAAGCGAATAAATCGTCACCTTAAAAAATATTTACCTTTAAATTCATTAGGTTGTGATTGTCGTTGTAATCGATGTATGCATGCATTTGGGGGGTTGCCCCCAGTGTTGGGGGAAGTTCACCAAATTTGAGGTGCATCTGTAGTCTTTGTTCGTATGTGTTGTCAGGTGTGTTTGCAATGCATTTTTATTTGTATTGATTTAGACAAAAGCATTGATTTTTTTGCTGCTGAAATTTTTTGTTACAGCTAAGGTTGGGGTAAGCGCACTCGTCGGTGCGACAGAGCAATGTCTTTATCAAGCCTGAGCCAAGAGAGTACTTTGCCAGTTAAGCGTCGCCTTGCCCGAGCCATTTCGAGTGGTGTAACTACTCGTGCAAGCAGCAAGATTTGTGGCGATGAGTTCATCTCGCAACAGGATAATCCCGGAGTTTGGCTACTCCGCACTGAATCGAGAATGTCATGATGTTTAAGTACTTGGACTTCTTTCGAATCACCCGTTTAACCTGTGCGATGGCGTGCGCTCTACTGACCATCGGTCTACCGGTCGCAAGTGCCTGGGCCGCTGACCCGGTAGCGGTCGATCCGCCCGTACCGGACGTGCCCACTCTGCAATCGCTGCGCGGGCTGCTCCCGCCCGACCCGTCGGGAACTGAAGGCGGGCGCAAAGTCGACCTCATGACTGACTACGTGCTCAATCGCTCTGCGGCGGTTCTCTTGGGCAAAGCGCTGTTCTGGGACATGGAGATCGGCAGTGACGGTTCGACTGCTTGTGCCTCCTGCCACTTCCACGCGGGTGTCGATCACCGCACCACCAACCAGATCAACCCCGGTCAGGCGAATACCAACGCGAACGTTTCGTCGATCTTCAACAAGCCGTTCACCGCCTCGGACATTCCAGGCGACGTGCCGAGCTACACCACCAAATCAGGAGGCAAGGGCGGCCCGAACTACCTGCTGAAGAAAGACGACTTTCCGACCCATGTGCTGGCTGATCCGCTGGATCGCAATTCGGCGATTGTCTATTCGACTGACGATGTGATCGGTTCCCAGGGCGTATTCGACGCCAACTTTGTCAAGCCTCATCAGGCGCGTTTCGACAAGTGCATTCAGCAACCGGACGGCATCTTCCAGGTAGGTGGCATCAATGTTCGTCGCAGCACCGGGCGCAACGCACCCACAGTGATCAATGCCGCGTTCAACGTGCGTAACTTTTGGGATGGGCGCGCCAATAACGTCTTCAACGGCCTCTCTCCATTTGGCAATCGCGACCCTGACGCCGGGATTTTCGTGACCAGCGATCGCAGTGGCGTGGCGACCAAAGTCAGACTGGCGCTCAAGGATGCTTCCGCTGCTTCGCAAGCGGTAGGGCCTCCCGGCAGTCCGGTGGAAATGTCCTGCGGCGGTCGTACCTTCGCCGACATTGGCCGACGCATGCTCGACACCTTGATGCTCAAGCAGCAGCGGATTTCGTCTACCGATTCGGTACTGGGGCCAGTGTCCGGCGCCCGCCGGCCGACCTACCGTGAGCTGATCAAGAACGCGTTCCAGCCGCGCCTGTGGAATGCCACGCAGCAGGTCTCGCTGGGTGGTGCGCCATACACCCAGATGGAGGCTAACTTCCCGCTATTCTTCGGGCTGGCGATTCAGATGTATGAGTCCACGCTGATCTCGGACCAGGCGCCGTTGGATGCCTATTTGCAGGGCGATCATGCGGCCATGAACGACCAGCAGGTCCAGGGCATGAATCTGTTCCTGGGCAAGGGCAAGTGCATCAGTTGCCACGGCGGTGCGGAGTTGACCAACGCCGGTAGCCGTTTGCTGTTCCATCCTCGGGAACGGATCGAACGCATGGTTATGGCCGACAACCTGACCACGCTGTATGACAACGGCTTCTACAACACCGGGGTGCGTCCAACGTCGGAAGATCTGGCGCTCGGTGGCTCGGATGCCTGGGGCAATCCATTGTCCTTCACTCGCGAGTACAACACCGTGCTTCAGGGGGGCCAGATCCCTGACCCGCTGGATGTCGATGTGTGCACCTTCGAAGCGCGTTTGAGTCCGGCGATCCCTTGTGATGCGACGCTCAAGCCGAATGTCGGTTTCCGCGACGCGGTCGATGGCGCCTTCAAGACGCCGACCCTGCGCAACATCGCGTTGACCGGACCGTACTTCCACAACGGCAGTCGTGCGACGCTGCGTCAGGTCATGGAGTTCTACAACCGTGGCGGCGACCGGCGAGGTGAAGATGCCAGCAACACCAGTGGCTTCGACCACCCGGCGGTCAATCAGCACAACGGCTCAAACCTCGACCCGGACATGACTCGGCTGAACCTCACCCCGGATGAAGTGGATGCGCTGGTCAAATTCATGGAAGTCGGGCTGACCGATCCTCGGGTCGCATGGGAACGGGCGCCGTTTGATCATCCGTCGCTGGTGCTGGCACAGGGCGCAAAAGGTGATGAAAACTCGGTCGGGCAAAAGCCGGCGAGTCCGAAGATCATTACCCGGCAAGCGCAGGACGCCGAAATCCAGCTCAAACCGGTCGGTGCTGAAGGTCGCACAAGTCTTGAAGGGCCGCTGCAACCGTTCAACAACGACCTGTAACCCTATTTCCCTTTGCGTCACTGGCGGCTGATGGACGCCAGTGACGCCTCTTTTTGTAAATACCGCAGTTTTTCACTCAGCAATTCGGGGTTTCTGCCGTTAAGGTAGTGGGCACAATGCCATCTATTGAACTGACGGGTCGGAGCGTTCCCCTTGCCGCGTTCTTCCGCTGTACGTTTCAGCCATTTCCTACCGTCGTTACTGCTTTTACTTGCGGGGCTTGCGGCCGCCTACATCAAGGACCTCAACGTTTTCTTCACCTCGCTGTTCAACGTGCTACCGACGCTGGTGCTGTTGCTCGGCGGTGCGTACTGCGCGGTGTACCGACGTCAGCGTGAGCTGTTTCTGATGATCACGGTATACATTGCCTACTTTTTGCTCGACACCCAGACCGACTATTACCGCGACAACGGCACAGTCCGTGATGACGCCGCCGTGGTCTTCCATTTGTGTTGCCTGTTGCTGCCGCTGATGTTTGGCGTGTTCGCTGCCTGGCAGGAACGCACGCACCTGTTTCAGGACATGGTGGCGCGCTTCGCTGTGTTGCTGGCCGTTGGCAGTGTGGCGCTGGCGCTGGAGCAAAGTTACCCAGAGGCCTTGTTGGTGTGGTTGTCGGAAATCCGCTGGCCTGCGTTGCATGGCGACTGGATGAGCTTGATCCAGCTGTCCTATCCGGTGTTCATCGCTTCGTTCTTGCTGCTGAGTTGGCAATACTGGCGCAACCCGCGACCGTTGCATGCGGCTCAGTTGGTCGGTTTGATCGGGTTATTCTGGGCGCTGCCGAAAACTTTCATTCTTCCGTTTACTCTCAACATCATGTGCAGTCAGGTGATGTTGATGATTGTCGCTGCGGTCGCCCACGAGGCCTATCAAATGGCCTTCCGCGACGAACTCACCGGTCTGCCGGGTCGTCGCGCCTTGAACGAACGAATGCAGCGGTTGGGGCGCAATTACGTGCTGGCCATGAGCGACGTCGATCACTTCAAGAAATTCAATGACACCCACGGTCACGATGTCGGTGACCAGGTGCTGCGACTGGTTGCCAGCAAGCTGTCGAAAATTGGCGGAGGTGGTAGGGCGTATCGCTACGGCGGTGAGGAGTTTGCGCTGGTGTTCGCAGGCAAGACACTGGAAGAATGCATGCCGCACCTGGAAGTTATTCGCGAATCCATCGCCACCTACAATATTCAGCTACGTAATCAGGACAGTCGGCCTCAGGATGACCAGCAAGGTCGCCAACGTCGCTCGATCCCGGGCGCATTCAGTGTGTCGGTCACGGTCAGCATCGGTGTCGCTGAACGCTTGGAGCAGCGCACCCCTGAAAAGGTCCTCAAATCTGCGGACGAAGCGCTCTACAGCGCCAAAGGCGCCGGGCGAAACTGCGTGGTGGCATTCGGTCAGACGCGCCGCGGCGCGGTGCGCATGGACGCCGCTGCGGGTTGAGTGATGATGGCGCATTCAGCGTCTGGACTGTGATTGTGAGGCGTGGTGGGCGACAGTAGGTTTGAAGTATCTGCTGACGGAGAAACGACCATGCCTGAGTACAAAGCTCCCCTGCGCGACATGCGCTTTCTGATCGACCACGTCTTTGATTTCCACAGCAACTACGCCGCGCTGGGGGCGACCGACGCCAGCCCGGACATGGTCAACGCGATCCTCGAAGAAGGCGCGAAATTCTGTGAAAACGTTCTGGCCCCGCTGAATCGCAGCGGTGACGAAGAGGGCTGCCATTTCGACAATGGCGTGGTGACAACACCTGCAGGTTTCAAACAGGCTTTCGCACAATACGTCGAGGGCGGCTGGCATGGTCTGGCGGCGGATCCGGCGTACGGCGGCCAGGGATTGCCGAGTTCGCTGGGGCTGGTGATTGGCGAGATGGTTGGCTCCAGCAACACATCCTGGGGTATGTATCCGGGCCTGACCCACGGCGCGATGTCGGCGATCCATGCTCACGGCACCGAAGAACAGAAAAACACCTACCTGAGCAAACTCACTGCCGGCCAATGGACCGGTACCATGTGCTTGACCGAGGCCCATTGCGGCACCGACCTGGGCATGATCAAAACTCGCGCCGTGCCTTCGGCCGATGGCAGCTACGCAATTTCCGGCAGCAAGATTTTCATCTCCGCCGGCGAGCACGACATGAGTGACAACATCATTCATCTGGTGCTGGCGAAACTGCCGGATGCACCGGCCGGCACCAAGGGCATTTCGCTGTTTATCGTGCCCAAATTCTTGCCCGATGCCGTGGGAGAGGCGGGCGAGCGCAACGGCGTTTCCTGTGGTTCGATCGAACACAAAATGGGCATCAAGGCTTCGGCGACCTGTGTACTGAACTTCGATGGTGCCAAAGGTTTCTTGATCGGCGAACCGAACAAAGGCCTGAACTGCATGTTCACCATGATGAACCACGCGCGCCTCGGCACCGGGATGCAGGGTTTGTGTCTGGGCGAGGCGAGCTTTCAGGGTGCAATCAAATACGCCAACGACCGTCTGCAAATGCGCTCGCTGACCGGCCCGAAAGCGCCTGAGAAAGCCGCCGACCCGATCATCGTTCATCCTGACGTGCGCCGGATGTTGTTCACCATGAAAGCCTTCAACGAAGGCAACCGTGCGCTGACCTATTTCACCGCGCAACTGCTGGACGTGGCGCATCTGAGTCCGGATGCAACCGCACGTCAGGACGCCGAAGACCTGTTGGCGTTCCTGACGCCCATCTGCAAAGCATTCATGACGGACACCGGGCTGGAAGTGACCAATCACGGCATGCAGGTGTTTGGCGGTCACGGTTTCATTCGTGAGTGGGGCATGGAGCAGTTGATTCGTGATTGCCGGATCGCGCCGATCTACGAAGGCACCAATGGCATTCAGGCGCTGGACTTGCTCGGGCGCAAAGTGCTCGGCAGTCAGGGCAAGCTGCTGCGCGGCTTCACCAAAATCGTGCATAAGTTCTGCGCGGCGAACGCCGAGCACCCGCAGCTCGCCAGCTACGTGGCGCAGCTCAACACGCTGAATCAGCAGTGGGGCGAAGTGACCACTCAAGTCGGGATGGCCGCGATGAAGAATGCTGACGAAGTCGGCGCGGCATCGGTGGATTACCTGATGTACAGCGGTTATATCATCCACGGCTATCTGTGGCTGCGCATGGCGCTGGTGGCTCAGGCACAACTCGATGCGGGTAGCGCTGATGCCGATTATTGCCAGGGCAAACTCGCGACCAACGAGTTTTACTTCAAGCGTTTGCTGCCACGCACCGCCGCTCATCGGGCGGCCATCGAGGCGGGAAGCGATTGCCTGATGAAGCTGCCGGCGGAGTTGTTTGCGCTTTAGTCTTTAAAATCCGTCACAAAGGAGAACCCGCGTAATGGCGGGTTTTTTAATGACTGAATAGTCGGTGACTAAATACTACAAATTGGTCATTGGCTGACCCTATGTGTCACAAATGTTGTTGGGTTACACTCGGACTCAACGAAAACACCACTCCTACGAATCACCTGTTTAGATCTTGCGAGGTTTGCCATGGCTGACTACAAAGCGCCCCTGCGCGATATGCGCTTCGTCCTCAATGAAGTTTTCGAGGTCGCCAAACTCTGGGCCGAGCTGCCTGCGCTGGCCGAGACCGTCGATGCGGAAACTGTCGAAGCCATTCTTGAAGAAGCCGGCAAGGTCACCAGCAAAAGCATTGCGCCCTTGAGCCGTGCGGCTGACGAAGAAGGTTGCCATTGGGTAGACGGAGCCGTCACCACGCCGGCCGGTTTCCCACAGGCTTATCAGACTTATGCCGAAGGCGGCTGGGTTGGCGTTGGTGGTGATCCGACGTACGGCGGCATGGGCATGCCCAAGGCTGTTTCGGCTCAGGTCGAAGAAATGGTCAACTCTGCCAGCCTGTCGTTCGGTCTGTACCCGATGTTGACCGCCGGCGCCTGCCTGTCGATCAACGCCCACGCCAGCGAAGAGCTGAAAGCCGCGTACCTGCCGAACATGTACGCCGGTGTCTGGGCCGGTTCCATGTGCCTGACCGAGCCGCATGCCGGTACTGACCTTGGGATCATCCGCACCAAGGCCGAACCTCAGGCCGACGGTTCCTACAAAGTCAGCGGCACCAAGATCTTCATCACCGGTGGCGAGCACGACCTGACCGAGAACATCATCCACCTGGTGCTGGCCAAACTGCCGGACGCGCCGGCGGGTCCGAAAGGCATTTCGCTGTTCCTGGTGCCGAAGTTCATGGTCAATGCCGATGGCAGCCTCGGCGCGCGCAACCCGGCAAACTGCGGTTCGATCGAACACAAAATGGGCATCCAGGCATCCTCGACCTGTGTAATGAACTTCGACGAAGCCGTTGGTTATCTGGTCGGCGAGCCGAACAAAGGCCTGGCAGCCATGTTCACCATGATGAACTACGAGCGTCTGGGTGTCGGTATCCAAGGCCTGGCGACTGGTGAGCGCTCTTATCAAAACGCCGTTGAATACGCTCGCGACCGCCTGCAAAGCCGTTCGCCGACCGGTGCTCAGAACAAAGACAAAGTCGCAGACCCGATCATCGTCCACCCCGACGTGCGTCGCATGCTGTTGACCATGAAAGCCTCGAACGAAGGCGGCCGTGCGTTTTCCACTTACGTGGCGATGCAACTGGACACCGCCAAGTTCAGCGAAGATGCGACTACCCGCAAGCGCGCTGAAGATCTGGTGGCCTTGTTGACCCCGGTGGCCAAGGCGTTCCTGACCGACTTGGGGCTGGAAACCACCGTTCACGGCCAGCAGGTGTTCGGCGGCCACGGTTACATCCGTGAGTGGGGCCAAGAGCAACTGGTGCGTGACGTGCGTATCACCCAGATCTACGAAGGCACCAACGGCATTCAGGCGCTGGACCTGGTCGGGCGCAAGATCGTCGGCACCGGCGGGGCGTTCTACAACCTGTTCGCTGACGAGATTCGTCACTTCACCGCAACGGCCAGCGCCGATCTGGCGGAGTTCACCAAGCCGCTGAACGATGCCGTGACCACCCTCGACGAACTGACCGCCTGGGTGCTGGATCGCGCGAAAAACAACCCGAATGAAATCGGCGCTGCTTCGGTCGAGTACCTGCAAACCTTCGGTTACGTCGCCTACGCCTACATGTGGGCGTTGATGGCCAAAGCCGCGCTGGGCAAGGAAGCGCAGGACGATTTCTATGCAAGCAAGTTGGGCACCGCGCGGTTCTATTTCGCACGCCTGCTGCCACGCATTCACTCGTTGAGCGCGTCGGTGAAAGCCGGTAGCGAATCGCTGTTCTTGCTGGATGCTGCACAGTTCTGACAAAACATCATGTCATGTAAGCAATCTCTTACATGACGTGCTGCTGTTCTCCCATAGGCGAAGATTGGATCCACAGTTAATCTTCTTTACACGGACGTCGCGCAGGAAGCGCAAAGCAACAACACGGACACGTAGGATTCTGCCAGGACGGCGGAGTGAAATGGATGTCAGGGAAACAGTCTGCAAAGCCCCGCTTCGGCGGGGTTTTCTTTTACCTGCAGAAAAGTGATCAGCCCAGGCCGTCGAGGTTTTTCGAGCGGTTCAAGCGTTCATCGGGCCCGTTCATCACGTCCTCCAGCAACGTGCGCAATAAGGCCAGCGAGGCCTGCTGCCGCTGTACATCCCGACACACCAGACCGACTTTTAGTGGCACTCGCGGCTCGGTCAGCGGTTTCCACAGCAGTTCGTTGTTGCCGAGCGCTTTTTGCGAGCGTCCAGGCAGTACCGTCGCCAACCGGGTGTGYGGCAGGCTGTCGAGAATCCCTGCCATGTTGTTAAGTTCAGCCTGCACCTGTGGACGCCTTCCGAGGCTGGCCAGTTGTGCCTGCCAGATCTGCCGCAGCTGAAATTCTTCTCCTAGCAGCAACATCGGCAATTCGGCAGCCTGACTCATGGAGACTTTCTTGAATTCGCGCAACGGGTGATCGGCGGGGATGACCAGGGTCAGTTCATCTTCGTACAGCATCACGCCATGTAACCCGGGCTGACGGGGCGGCAGGTAGCTGATACCGATGTCCAGGGAACCGTTAAGCAGGCGTCGCTCGATTTCCAGTCCGGTCAGTTCGTAGATCTGCACCACCAGATGCGGCTGAGCTTTGCGCACCCGTTCGAGCATCTGCGGTACCAGGCTGGTGTGGACTGTCTGCAACACGCCAATCGCCAATGTGCGCAGCGCTTGCCCCTTGAAACTGCCCAACGCCTCACGTGCGCGCTGCATGCCATCGAGCAAGGGCACTGCGTGGTTGTACAACGTGTGAGCAGCCAGCGTGGGCAACAGGCGCTTGCTGCTGCGTTCAAACAGGCTCACATCGAGGTGTTGTTCGAGGTGGCGGATCTGCTGGGACAACGCCGGCTGGGAGATGGAAAGCCGCTCGGCGGCCCGGCCGACATGGCCCTCTTCGTAAACCGCGACGAAATAACGCAGTTGCTTGAAATCCCTAAGCAATGATTATCGAAAATACTGGGAAATCGAAATGGCCCGAGGCCGTGTCAAAGCCTAGTCTAACCGTATTCACAGGGCTTACAGGGCCAGAACGCACCATGAGTACCGTTTGCGGCGAGGTTGCTTCCATAGGTAACGCAAAAAACCTTCATCGAGGGTTTTCCGGATGAATCTGTTCAGTTTGCGGCGCTCCTCGCAAAGTCTCGATGATCTGGCGCTCGACACCTTCCAGCCCTCCAGTAACCACCCTTCCAGCGAATACCTGATGCCCAGCGTTGAGCGGCCGAAACAAATTTTCGTCCGAGGCCAAGGTTCCTGGTTGTGGGACAGCGATGACCGCGCTTACCTGGATTTCACCCAGGGTGGCGGGGCCAATAGCCTGGGGCACAGTCCTTCGGGACTGGTCCAGGCGATTGCGCAACAGGCCCGATCGCTGATCAATCCGGGTTCTGCCCTGCACAATCGCGGAATGCTCAACCTGGCTGGACGCCTTTGTACCGCGACTGGCAGTGATCAGGCGTACCTGCTCAACAGTGGCAGCGAAGCCTGTGAAGCGGCCATCAAACTGGCGTGTCAATGGGGCCAACGCTATCGCGGTGGTGCTTCGCGCATCATCGTTGCCAGCAGAGGCTGCCATGGCCGTAGTCTCGGGACGATGTCGGATTTGCACCACGTACCCTTCAATGATCTTGCAGCAATACATGCGGCGGTCGATGCCCGGACCGTGGCAATCATGCTTGAACCGATCCAGAGCGAAGCGGGAGTGATTCCGGCCACCGAGCATTACCTCAAGGGCGTCGAACGGCTGTGTCGTGAGCTGGGCATTCTGTTGATCCTCGACGAGGTGCAAACCGGTATAGGGCGTTGTGGCACCTTGCTCGCCGAACAGTCCTGCGGTGTTCGGGCAGATGTCGTCGTTCTCGGTGAAGGACTGGGCGGCGGCGTGCCACTGGCCGCGTTGCTGGCGCGGGGCAAGGCCTGCTGTTTCGATCCTGGAGAACTGAGCGGCACTCACCATGGCAATGCCCTGATGACGGCTGCCGGGCTGGTGGTACTCGACAGTGTGCAGGACAAGGGTTTTCTCGATCACGTCAGGGGAACCGGCCAACACCTGCGCGAAGGTTTGGGGCGTCTGGCCCACCGTTATGGTCACGGCGAATTGCGCGGGCAAGGGCTGCTATGGGGGCTGACGCTGTCGGACGATTCGGCCGACGCCGTGGTTAATGCTGCGTTGTACGAAGGGCTGTTGCTCAGTGCGCCGCAACCCGACTGTCTGCGCTTCACCCCCGCACTGACGGTCAGTCACGCCAACATCGACGAAATGCTCTTGCGCCTGACTCGTGCCTTCTCCCGCGTGCGCACCGCGCAACTGCAGTGCCGCAAAGGGATTGCAGTCTGATCAGATCTGTCCCACAAAAATTCCAGAACCGTCTCGCGGTAATAACGCATCGCCCCACGTTTGATTCTTTTCGCGTGGGGCGTTTTTTTGTCTGAATAGCTCAGCGAAGCTTCTGCGCTTGGGAAAGGGGAGTGAACCCTGACAAACGGCACAGGTCGATTAGCTATAGTGCTTACACGAGCCTAATTAAAATCAGGAGCTGCCCCATGGACTTTGTTCGAATCATCATCGCCATTCTGTTGCCGCCATTGGGTGTGTTTCTGCAAGTCGGTTTCGGCGGGGCGTTCTGGCTGAATATTTTGCTGACGTTGTGCGGGTATATTCCGGGGATCGTGCATGCGGTTTATATCATCGCCAAGCGCTGAGTTTTGTGGCGTCAGGTAGGTCGCCATCGCGAGCAGGCTCRCTCCCACAGTGACCGGGTTCCTTCAGGGGAATACGGTTGGATGTGGGAGTGAGCCTGCTCGCGATGGGTGCACCGCTATTCAGGCATTGTTCTCTAGTGCCATCACCCGCCGATAAAACAACCACTCCTGCTCCAACGCATGGGCCTGATTGCCAGCTTTGCGAAAGCCATGGCGTTCGTCCGCGTAGTAATGCGCTTCGACCAGGATGCCGTTGTGCTGCAGCGCCGTGACCATGTCGCGTGTCTGTTGCGGCACGACCACCGCATCCAGCTCACCTTGAAAGAAGATCACCGGAACACTGATATTGCTCGCATGCAGCAGAGGCGTTCGTGCGGCGTAACGCTCAATATCCTGTAACGGATCGCCAATCAGCCAGTCCAGATAATCACCTTCGAATTTGTGAGTGGCACGGCCCAGTGCGACGGGATCGCTGACACCATAAAGGCTGGCGCCGGCGCGGAAGACATTGTGAAAGGCCAACGCACAAAGGGTGGTATAGCCACCGGCACTGCCACCGCGGATAAACGCCTTGTCGCCGTCGATCAAGCCGCGTTCGGCCAGATGGGTGACGACCGCGCAGGCATCTTCCACATCCACAATGCCCCAGCTCAAATGCAGTGCCTGGCGATAAGACCGGCCATAGCCGCTGCTGCCTCGATAGTTGAGATCGGCCACGGCAAAGCCGCGTTGCGCCCAGTATTGAATGCGTGGATCAAGCATCGGATAGCAGGCCGACGTCGGCCCGCCATGGATGAACACCACCAGCGGCGGCTTTGTGTCTCCGTTCATCGCCGGATAGAAGAAACCGTGGGCCTCGCCCGAACCGCTCGGGTAACGCAGGGTTTGCGGGGCGCTGATCTGCTCGGCAGGCAAGGGTGCTACCCCACCGGCCAATACCTTGACCTGTCGGTTATCGCGGTCGATGGCAATGACCGACGCCGAACTGATCGGCGATGCGGCGATGCAGTATATGAACTGCTCATCCAGTGCGAGATGGCGGAAGCGGCTGTAATCACCCGTGAAATCCTCACAGGCGTCTCCACAAAGACCCAGTCGGCCAAATCCACCTTCGGTCCAACTGGCCAGGTAACTGTTTTCAGTCAGAGGCAGCCAAGTGCAACCCCCCAATTGCCAAGGGGCCGGTCCATGGTCCGCTGCGGCGCTTGGCAACGGGCTCAAACCGTCTAAAGACTCCCCCCATGGCTGCCAATAACCGCCACGATCGGTCAGACAAAACAGACGACCGTTGTCATCGAATCGAGGTTGTTGCAGCGACTCCTGAACACCCTCGCCAGCCACGCAGCGCGGCGGTGCAAACCCACCATCGCTCTGGCGTTCGGCAATCATCAGCCGAGTTGCGGTCCAGGGCTGATCCGGGCGACTCCATTCGATCCACGCGAGGCGTTGCGCGTCTGGGCTCAGGGTCGGTGCCGCGTAGAAGTCGGCACCTTCTGCCAGCAGATGACGCCCACCATCATGCACATCAATCGCGACCAGCCGATGCCGGTCACGGTTCTCTTCAACCGCCAAAACCTGTCCGTTGACAAATTGCAGATCGCCGTAACGGTATCCGCTTGAAGTCAGCACTTGAGGTGTTTCACCCTTCAGCGACTGCCGATACAGCTGCTGGTCCGCCTCGTTGACGAAAACAACTCCGTCATCAGTCAGACAAAACGCGCCACCGCCATATTCGTACACCCGACTGCGCACACTGAAACCCGCAGGCGTCAGGCAATGTGCCTGGCCATCACGCCAATGCCAGATCCGGCAGGCGGCATCTTCGGGACGGTATTCGTTCCAGAACAGGCCATGTCGGCCGACCTGCAGTTCGGCAAAATCGACACCGGCAGCGACGGCTTTAGCGGCGCTGAAGGGCTCAGCTTTTTGCGATGAGTCGTGAATTTCGTTCATTGCGAAAGGCCAGTTGTTCGATGGTCTGGGTCGCGTGCTCGGCTTCTTCCCGGGCCTTGAGGATCACGCCGTGATGGTGCGATTTGCTGCACACCGGATCAGCGTTGCTCGCATCACCCGTGAGCATAAACGCCTGGCAGCGACAGCCGCCAAAGTCCTTCTCTTTTTCGTCGCAGGAACGGCAAGGCTCGGGCATCCAGTCGTAACCGCGAAACCGGTTGAAGCCGAACGAGTCGTACCAGATGTGCTGCATGCTGTGGTCGCGCACGTTGGGAAATTGCACCGGCAGCTGTCGGGCGCCGTGACAGGGCAGGGCGGTGCCGTCCGGTGTGACCGTCAGAAAGATGCTGCCCCAGCCATTCATGCAGGCTTTCGGGCGCTCTTCGTAATAGTCCGGCGTGACGAAAATCAGTTTGCACGGATGCCCTGCGGCTTCGAGTTTGGCGCGGTATTCGTTGGTGATGCGCTCGGCGCGGACCAGTTGTTCTTGGGTCGGCAACAGGCCGACGCGATTGAGTTGCGCCCACCCGTAAAACTGGCAGGTGGCGAGTTCGACGAAGTCCGCCTCAAGAGCGATGCACAGCTCAATGATCCGGTCGATCTTGTCGATGTTGTGCCGATGGGTCACGAAGTTAAGCACCATCGGGTAGCCGTGAGCCTTCACCGCACGGGCCATTTCCAGCTTCTGCGCAAAGGCTTTTTTCGAACCGGCCAGCAGGTTGTTCACTTGCTCATCGCTGGCCTGAAAGCTGATCTGAATATGATCCAGGCCGGCCTTCTTGAAGTCGCTGATTTTCTGCTCGGTCAGGCCGATGCCGGAGGTGATCAGGTTGGTGTAGAAACCCAGCTTGCGCGCTTCGGTAATCAATTCGGCGAGGTCTTGGCGCACCAGCGGTTCACCACCGGAAAAGCCCAACTGCGCCGCGCCCATCTCCCTGGCTTCGCGGAATACTTTCAGCCACTGCTCGGTGCTCAACTCCTTGCCTTGCTCGGCAAAGTCCAGTGGGTTGGAGCAATACGGGCATTGCAGCGGGCAGCGGTAAGTCAGCTCGGCGAGCAGCCAGAGCGGCAAGCCGATTTCGGGTTTGGGCGGTAACTTGACTGAAGTGGCGTCAGGCAAGTTCGATCCAGTGCTGAGCACGGGCGACCTCCATGAATTGCTCGATGTCTTCACCGAGCTCGGGCACGCCGGGGAACTGCGCGTCCAGTTCGGCAATGATCGCCGCGACATCGCGTTCGCCGTCGATCAAGCCACCGATCAGCGCGGCGCTTTCATTGAGTTTGATCATGCCTTCCGGGTACAGCAGCACATGGCCTTTTTGCGCCGGTTCGTACTGGAAACGGTAGCCCGGGCGCCAGGTCGGGGTCTTGCTGCGGTCGAAACTCATAAGGTGATTCCTTTGTGCCAGACCCGTTGCTCGGTCACGCTGTGATACGGCGGGCGTTTCAGTTCGTAGGCCATGCTCATGGCATCGAGCATGCTCCAAAGAATGTCCAGTTTGAACTGGAGAATTTCCAGCATGCGCTCCTGGCCTTCCCGCGTCGTGTAGTGATGCAAAGTGATGGTCAGTCCGTGTTCCACATCACGGCGCGCCTGGCCCAGGCGGGTGCGGAAATATTCATACCCTGCCGGGTCGATCCACGGGTAATGCTGCGGCCAGCTGTCCAGGCGCGATTGGTGGATCTGTGGCGCGAACAGCTCGGTCAGCGAGCTGCTGGCGGCTTCCTGCCAACTGGCCCGGCGGGCGAAGTTGACGTAGGCGTCGACCGCGAAGCGTACGCCGGGCAGGACCAATTCCTGCGATCGCAGTTGATCCGGGTCGAGGCCGACGGCCTGGCCCAGACGCAACCAGGCTTCGATACCGCCGTCTTCGCCAGGCGCGCCGTCGTGGTCCAGCAAGCGCTGGATCCACTCGCGGCGAATTTCACGGTCCGGGCAGTTGGCGAGGATGGCGGCGTCTTTCAGGGGAATGTTCACCTGATAGTAGAAGCGGTTGGCGACCCAGCCCTGGATCTGTTCGCGGGTCGCCCGGCCTTCATACATCGCCACATGGTAGGGGTGATGGATGTGGTAATAGGCGCCTTTGGCGCGCAGGGCGGCTTCGAATTCGGCGGGGGACATTGGGGCGTCAGTCATTGTGGTTCTCCGGGGAACAACCGGTGGATTCTTTGGTGTCAGGACCGGCCTCATCGCCAGCAGGCTGGCTCCCCCAGTTGATCGCATTCCCCTGTGGGAGCCAGCCTGCTGGCGATAGACCGCGCAGCGGTCTCGGCTTCTTACAACACAATACTCATGCCGTCATACGCCACTTCAACATCCCGCCGAACGAGCTCGGCACGCTCCGGCGAGTCCTCATCAAGAATCGGATTGGTGTTGTTGATGTGGATAAGCACCTTGCGCTGTTTCGGCAGTTGCTCCAGCACTTCCAGCATGCCGCCGGGGCCGTTCTGCGCCAGGTGGCCCATTTCCCTCCCGGTACGGGTGCCGACGCCACGGCGCTGCATTTCATCGTCGTCCCACATCGTGCCGTCCACCAGCAGGCATTCGCTGGCGGCCATGATTTCCAGCAGCGGCGCGTCAACCTTGCCCAGCCCCGGTGCGTAGAACAGCTTGCCGCCGGTGTTCAGGTCTTCGACGATCAGGCCGATGTTGTCGCCAGGATGCGGGTCAAAGCGGTGTGGCGAATACGGTGGGGCGGCGCTGCGCAATGGCAGCGGCGTGAAACGCAAGTTCGGGCAGGCCGCAATGGTGAAGCTTAGATCCAGTTCGATCCGGTTCCAGACCAGCCCGCCATTCCAGTGGGTCAGCATGGTGAACAGCGGAAAACCGGTGCTCAAGTCTTCATGGACCATGTCGGTGCACCAGACCTGGTGCGGACAACCTTCGCGCAGGCTGAGCAGGCCGGTGGTGTGATCGATCTGACTGTCCATCAGGATGATCGCGCTGATGCCGGTATCGCGCAGGGCGCGGCCCGGTTGCATCGGGGCAAAGCTTTGGAGCTGGGCGCGGATGTCTGGCGAAGCATTGCACAGCACCCAGTTCACGCCGTTGTCGGAGATCGCGATAGACGACTGGGTTCTTGCCTTGGCATTCAGGCTGCCATCGCGAAAACCGGCGCAGTTCACGCAGTTGCAGTTCCACTGGGGGAAACCGCCGCCGGCGGCGGAACCTAGAATCTGGACAAACATGGCCGCTCCATCATTCGAAAACTGAAAATAAAAACGCCTCGGCGAGCCGAGGCGTTGGCACTGCGATACAAAAAGATTAGCGGCTGGCGAAGTACATGGTGACTTCAAAGCCGATACGCAGGTCGGTGTAAGCAGGTTTGGACCAGGACATGTGAGTGCTCCTTCAGGTGACGGGACAGGTGAGATCTATACATATAGTCCACCTCCAGCCGGAGATGGTTCAGATAGTTAGGTTGCTATGTTACTCAAAATTACAGTGAGGTTGCCCGTGAAACTTTGAGAAAGCTAATTGCGCCGCCTGTAATGATCATTTTGTCACTTGCCAAATCTCGCTTGGGCCGGGGCGGCTGGCCACGCAGCGCCAGCCGCCCAGCGCTTGATTCAATCGCTGCGCTGCGGCCAGTAATACTTCGCGGTCGATCATCAGAATTGTTTCAGGCAGATGCTCCAGATAATCCGACGAGTGGCCAGCCAGCTTGCCCTGCCAGAGCAGCTCGGCAGCCTGATGGACGGGTAGGGCGTTCAAGTCGAATTGCTCCACCAAGGACTGACGCTGGGCGATAAACGTGGCCTCGTCGATGCCATCGATCATTCCTGGCAACTCACTCAAAAAGTGTTCGATGTGTTCCAGCAGGCCGGCAGGTGCAACGCTCGGTGATTGCACGCCGAACAGGATCCCGATCTGCCCATGGATCTGGCGTAATGCGCTGAACACGGCGTAGCCGAGTTGCAAGTCCACCCGCAGGCGCTGGTAGAACGGCGTCTGGCACAGGTGCGCGAGCAAGCGCCAGGCGGCTTCATCGGCGATGTCCCGTGTGGCGGTCGGACAGAACAGCAACAGCGCGTGCTCGCTGGAGTTGGTATCGACGGTGCTCCATAGGCGCTGCGAGTTGATCGAAGGCTGCGACGATTGTTGATCTGCAACCCCGGGCACGCGGCTCAGCGCCAAGCCCATTGCTGCTTGTGTCTGTGACGACAAGCCAACGGCCAGACCTTCCCAGTGTGCGCTCGACCAAAGTTGCTGCAAGTCCCCTRAGACAACGGCGGGTTCACGGCAGTGGTCAGGCAGCGCCTTCAGCAGTTGTTTGATCGGCATCAACGCAACAATTGGTGGTTCGTCTTTTAGGACTCCGTCTGCCGGTGTTGTCAGCTCTTTCAATGCCTGTTCGAGGATGCTTGGCATCGCTGCCTGTAGCCCCGTCATCTTCAGCAGCCATTCATTGCCTGAGGCACTGAAGGAAAAGTCGACACCGGCCTGATGCGCATCTTCACGCAATGGCTGCAACTGGTTTTCCAAGGTCGACTGAAGGCTGGCGTGAGGTTTGAAGTCGAGACGCCAGCGCAGGTAAATCGCCCCTTCATCGGTGTTGTCCGGCAAGGCCTGACTGAACTGCATCGGGGAATTTTCGCGACGACTGCGCGAGCGGTCTTGGGCAAACGTGCGCAGACCACGGTGTTTGCTGGTCTGGCCGCGAATCAGCCCGGCATTGGCGGCGGGTGCTTCGGCGCGTAAAAACGGGTTAGGCGATGGCAGTTGCCATTCATCATTGAAGTTATCCACAGCGCCGATTTTGATCAGGATGTCTTTTAGGGCTGCCACCCCCTGCGCCGATAACCCGGTTTCCAGCTGTTTGCTGTCCAGTTGGGCTAATTGCAAGGCTCCGCTGACTTGCTGCCGGCGTTGAAGCAGGGCTGCGTATTCTTCGCGCAAGCCGGCCCAGTCTTGATGGGAGTCAAAGAAGCCCAGCCAGTCGAGTAACTTCTCGCGGATCACGCTCCCCGGTTGAGTGGTGGTGAATTCAATGTGCAGCAAGGCTTGCCCGGCGAACTGGTAGAGCGGCGCGGCTTTCAGGCTGTCAGCCAGTCCCTGTTCCCGCAGCTTCGCCAGCAGACCGCCAGGTTTCGCGGTGTTCAGCCAATGGCACATAAACGCCAGCGCTTCACGGGATGACTCAGGCAACGCTTCGAACGCGAACAGAAGATCCAGCCGGCGTTCGCCAGCCTGTTGATAAGTTTTTTCCGAGGTCTCCATCAGCACAGAGGGCGATTGTTGCGGGACTCGTTGCCCGGCGGGAATCTCGGCGCTAAAGCGCTGAGCCATCTCACGCAATTCATCAAGACTCTGCGGCCCGGTCAGGCTCAGTGTCATTTGCCCGGCCTGATAAAACCGCTGATGGAAATCCTGCAACGCTTGCTGAAACTCAGGCTGCGGCACGGGCAGGCTGTCGCGGTTTCCGGCATGAAACCCACGCAAGGGATGAGCGGGCGAAAGTCCATCGAACAATGCCAATTGCTGTTGCGCCGCCGCATCCTGTGACCAGGCAACAAATTCTGCGTGCAGCACTTCCCGTTCCCGCAACTGCTCGTCCGCATTCATACGAGGATGAGCGAACATGTCTGACAGGCGCTCCAGCCCACCGGCAAACGCCTGAGTCGGCAGCTCGAAAAAGAAGTCTGTCGTGCGCTCATTGGTCCGTGCGTTGACCTGGCCGCCATGACCCTGAACGTAGGCCATCAGTCCTTGGGCGGCAGGAAAACGCTCGGTGCCAAGAAACAGCAAATGCTCAAGAAAATGCGCCAGACCAGGCCACACCAGCGGCACGTCGTGACTGCCCGCCACGACCCGCAGCACCGCCGCGCAGCGCTTCAAATTCGGGGCATGACGCAGCGTCACCTGCAAGCCGTTGGCCAGGGTTTCAGTGTGGGGGCGAGGGTGATTCAGCGCAGGCATGAGCACTTCCAGAACAGAGAAGCGCTAATGCTAGCGGATTACAGGGGATCAGCGCTTGTTAAGGTCGCCGTAAAGCTCGGGACGGCGATCAACGAAGTAGCGATTGGCGGCGCGTGAGTCGGCCATCAACTGGCGATCCAGTTCGCCGACAATCAGCGCTTCATCCAGGCCGGCCTGGGCGATGCGGCTGCCATCCGGCGCGGCGATGCTGCTCTGGCCGCAGTAGTGGATCTCGTCTTCATGGCCGCAGTAGTTGGCATAGGCCACGTAACATTGGTTCTCGAAGGCGCGGGCGCGGACGGTGACGTCGGCGATGAAGTCGTAGGGAATCATGTTCGCCGTCGGCACCAGGATCAGCTCGGCACCGGCCAGGGCCAAGCGCCGGGCGTTTTCCGGGAACTCCATGTCGTAGCAAATCAGGAAACCAAGCTTCCAGCCGTTAAGTTCCACCAGCGGAAAATCATCTGCGCCGGGGCTGAACATCGAGTGATCGAGGTCGCCGAACAGGTGAGTCTTGCGGTAATTGCACAACCGCTCGCCGTTGGCGTCGATCAACTGCACGGCGTTGTAGATCTGTCCATCCTCGGTGCGCTCCGGGTAGCCATACAAAATGGCGATCCCGGCAGATTTGGCAATGCGCGCAATCTGCTGCGCCGACTCACCGTTGTTCACCTCCGCGAGGACGCTGACAGCGTCGACGCCGATGTTGTAGCCGGTCAGGAACATCTCCGGCACCACCAACAAATCAGCACCTTTGGCCTCCAGCGCCAGTTGATGCAGGCGTTGCAGATTGCCAGCGACGTCCAGAGGCAGCGGTGGACATTGGTAAAGGGCTACGCGCATTTCGGATTCCTCTTACTCGGGCAGGGCGATCGGTCCGATCTCGTTGAACACATCTCCTGGACCCGGGTTTTCGGCGTGAGTTTCACCGCCGAAGTGTTTCATGATGCCCCATACCGCGTTGAGCGAAGTCTGCACTGCGCCTTCGACCCAGGCCGGCGTCCACGAAACGTCGTCGCCGGCGATGAAAATCCCGCGTTGCTCGGCCGGCATCTCGTCCTGCATGAAGTGCGCGTACATGCGCTGGTTGTAGCGGTAGTGGCCGGGCAGGGCACCTTTAAAGGCGCCGAGGAAATGCGGGTCGGCTTCCCACGACACGGTGATCGGATCGCCGATGATGCGCGCGGCAATGTCGACTTTCGGGTAGATCTTCTTCAGTGCGTCCAGCGCCAGTTTCACGCGTTTTTCCACCGGATGCGGGAGCATTTTCAGCGCGTCGCTCATCCACGAGTACGACAGGCAAATCACCCCCGGCTTGTCGTCGCCGTTATCGAACAGATAAGTGCCACGGGTCAGGCGGTCGGTGAGGGTCATGCTCATCAGGTCGCGACCGGTTTCCGGGTCCTTGTCCTTCCAGAATGGCCGGTCGACCATCACGAAGGTCTTCGACGATTGCATGTAGCGGGTGCGGTCGAGGGCCATCCACATTTTTTGCGAAAACAGGGTTTCGTCGCACTCGATCTGGGTGGTCAGCAGCCAGCTCTGGCAGGTGGTCAACACCGCGGCGTACTCGCGGGTGTCGCCCCAGTTGTCGGTAACGGCAAAACGGCCACCTTCGGCGTGGGCGATCTTTTTCACTCCGGTACGCGGCGCGCCATTGTGCAGCGAGCTGAGGCTGGTGCCTTCAGGCCAATGCACGCATCGTTCCGGCACATGACGCCAGATACCCTGAGGCACTTGCTCCACACCACCGACCACCAAGTGCTGGTGATCGTCGCAGTTGGTCATCACCACGCGGAAGATTTCCAGCATCGAGTTCGGGAAGTCCGAGTCCCAGCCACCGGTGCCGAAACCGACCTGGCCGAACACTTCGCGGTGATGGAACGACAGCTTGGCGAAGGCTTTGGACGTGGCGACGAAGTCGTAGAAGGTGCGGTCGTCCCACAGCGGCACGAGGGTGTTCCACAGCTCCTTCAGGCGGGGCACGTCGCGATCGCGGATCGCTTGCTGGATATCGGAGAACTGCGAGCCGGCTTCAAGGGCATCGGCCCAGGCGTCAGCGACCTCCTGGAACAAGGCAGGAAGATCCGCCAGTTTCTGTGCGTAATGGGTTTTGCCTTCCAGATCGATCACGGTGCTGCCCGAGGCGGGTGTCAGCGGGTTCGGGAAGGGTTTGGTCTCAAGGCCGAGTTTGTCGACGTAGTGATAAAACGCGGTAGACGAGACCGGAAAGCGCATTCCGCCGAGCTCGGCGATGATGCCCTCGGCGCCATTGAACGCCTGAGAGCGCAGGCGACCGCCCATCTTCGAGGCTTCGTAGACGACCGGTTTCAAGCCCAGTTTCATCAGTTCGTAAGCCGCCACCAGGCCGGCGATGCCGGCGCCGACAATCGCCACCTCGGCACCGTGGTTGTGCGCAGGAATGCTGCCCAAGCCAGCCGGGTGTTCGATCCAGTCGTCGAAGGCGAAAGGAAAGTCCGGGCCGAAAATGGTGACTGGTTTCTTACCGTCTGCAGGATGGCGATTGTTCTTGTTCATGGCTGACCTTGCTGGCGACCCGACGCGGGATGCGCGTCTGAGTATAGGAAAAGATGGCAGCCATTCTAGTGAGCGTAGAACACGTTAATAAGACGCAATGTGTCGTCGTTTTGCTAATTAATCGATCAATATGACAATAAGATAATTCAATCTGACGAAACCTGATCCCTGCGGGAGCGAGCCTGCTCGCGAAGAGGCCCTGTGAGCCCCCAAAAAACCCAAGCCAGAGCTCTAAACCGGCTGCCCCCGATCAATCTTGCTACTCAAAATAATCGAGGTCGTCGTTTTCTCCACCCCATCGACACTGCCAATCTGATCCAGCAGCTGATCCAGTTGCTCTGGCGAGTCCGTACGCAACCACGCCACATAATCAAATTCGCCACTCACCGCACACAACTGCTGAACCTGCGCCATCGCACTGAGCCGGCGCAGCACTTCCTTGCCCGAGCGTGGTTGCACCGTGATCCCGACATACGCCTGCAAGCCGCCATCCACCAGGCGCTGACCGAGACGCACACCGTAACCGGTGATGACTTTGGATTTTTCCAGTCGCGCCAACCGAGACGTGACGGTCGTACGAGCGATGCCCAATTGCCGGGCCAGCATGGCCACGCTCTCGCGGGCGTTGATCTGTAGGGCTGCGATCAACTGGCGGTCGATCTCATCTAGAACGGGCGGGCGTGTGTCAGGCAAGGGGCGTCTCCAGTGGCGTGAAACAGTGGCTGAGCATGTTACAGGCTCGTTCGACAGGACGCTTGTGGCCGATTTTCGAACTGATCATCGTACCGTTCGGGACATTTTTACCTGCGACAAATTGCCATAAGTAACTAGGTGGTACATTATTCCGCGCTTGTCACAAATGGGGAAAATTACCGACATGAATAATTCTGTGGCTGCCGTCGGCGGCAAATGGCTGCTGCGCGGTCTGGGTGTGCTTATTGCCTTGATCGGGCTTGGCCTGGCGGGTGGCGGCGGCTATCTGATTGCGATTGGCGGCAGCGCTTACTTCTTGCTGATGGGCCTGGCGATGCTGGTGTCCGGGCTGATGATTGCCAATTGCAAGCCGCAAGGCGCATGGCTGTATGGTCTGGCGCTGATCCTGACCTCGATTTGGGCCGTATGGGACACCGGTTTCGAATACTGGCCGCTGGTCTCGCGTGTGCTTACGTTTGCCGTGATCGGTGTAGTCGTTGCGCTGATTTATCCGACGCTGGTGCGCTCTTCAGGCGCGACGGCGGGTCGCGGGGCTTATGGCGTGGCCGGAATCCTGGGCGTCGGCGTCGTCGCAACGATGGCCTACATGTTTGTGCCGACGCATGTGGTCAAGACCGCCGTTGAACCGACGCCAACCCCGGTGACGCCGGGCACCGAGCAAAAAGACTGGGCTCATTGGGGCAACACCACCGCTGGCAATCGCTTTGCCGCGCTGGACCAGATCAACAAAGGCAACATCGACAAGTTGCAGGTCGCGTGGACTTTCCGCACCGGTGACATTCCTGAAAGCACCGGTGCTGGCGCTGAAGACCAGAACACGCCGCTGCAAATCGGCGACACGGTCTACACCTGCACCGCCTACGGCAAGGTCTTCGCCCTCGATGCCGATACTGGCGCCCAGCGCTGGAAGTTCGACCCGCAAGGCACCGCGCCAAACTGGCAGCGCTGCCGTGGCCTGGGTTATTCCGAAGCCTCCGCGTCTTCGGATAACCAGCCAACGGCCTGTACGAAACGTCTGTTTCTGCCGACCGGCGATGCCCGTCTGATCGCCATCAATGCCGACACCGGCAAGCCCTGCGAAGAGTTTGGCAACAAAGGCACTGTCGACCTGACAACCGATATGGGCGAAGTGAAGCCTGGCTACTACCAGCAAACTTCGACCCCGTTGGTCGCCGGCGATGTGGTGATTGTCGGCGGCCGCGTGGCCGATAACTACTCCACCGGCGAACCGCCAGGTGTGGTCCGTGCCTATGACGTGCGCAGTGGGGAACTGGTGTGGGCATGGGATCCGGGCAATCCGAATACCACCAAACGCCCGCCTGCCGGTGAGACCTATACCCGTGGCACGCCGAACGTTTGGTCGGCCATGTCCTACGACGCCAAACTCGGTCTGGTGTACCTGCCAACTGGCAACGCCACCCCGGACTTCTTCGGCGGCCAGCGCACGGCATTCGATGACAAATGGAACTCGTCCATCGTCGCCATCGACGTGAAGACCGGGCAGGTGCGCTGGCACTTCCAGACCACTCACCACGACCTGTGGGACTTCGACCTGCCTGCCCAACCGCTGCTGTACGACGTGCCCGACGACAAGGGCGGCCTGCAGCCAGCTTTGGCACAAGTGACCAAACAGGGCGAGATTTTCCTGCTCAACCGCGAAACCGGTGTACCGATCGCCCGCGTCGAAGAGCGCCCGGTGCCGCAAGGCAACGTACCCGGCGAGCGCTATTCACCGACCCAGCCGTTCTCGGTGGACATGCCGTCAATCGGCAACAAGACATTGACCGAATCCGACATGTGGGGCGCCACGCCGTTTGATCAACTGATGTGCCGCATCCAGTTCAAAGGCATGCGCCATGAAGGCGTCTACACCCCGCCAGGCATGGACCGCGCGTTGCAATTCCCGGGTTCATTGGGTGGCATGAACTGGGGTAGCGTTTCGGTGGACCCGAACACTAATTACATGTTCGTCAACGACATGCGCCTCGGCCTGGCCAACTACATGATCCCGCGCAACAAGATCGCTGCCGGAGCCAGCGGTATCGAAATGGGTGTCGTCCCACAGGAAGGCACACCGTTTGGTGCCATGCGCGAACGCTTCCTCTCGGCGGCCGGCATCCCGTGCCAGAAACCACCGTTTGGCACCATGTCCGCCATCGACCTCAAGACCCACAAACTGATGTGGCAAGTCCCGGTCGRCACCGTGCAGGACACCGGCCCACTGGGAATCCGCATGCATTTGCCGATTCCAATTGGCATGCCGACGCTGGGGGCTTCGCTGGCGACCCAGTCGGGGCTGTTGTTCTTCGCCGGGACCCAGGATTTCTACCTGCGTGCTTTCGATACCGGCAATGGTAATGAGATCTGGAAATCGCGTTTGCCTGTGGGCAGTCAGTCGGGGCCGATGACGTACGTTTCGCCCAAGACCGGCAAGCAGTACATCCTGCTGACTGTTGGCGGTGCGCGTCAGTCGACGGATCGTGGGGATTATGTGATTGCGTATGCGTTGCCTAAGTAAGGGCTGAATCGCATGTACGAAAAAGCCGCGCATTTGCGCGGCTTTTTTGTTTGGTGGGCCCACACGGACTTGAACCGTGGACCAAAGGATTATGAGACTTATCACATACCTTTCCCAACTGCTCCGATTGTCTGATAAGTATTTGTATTTCCTTGACTTCGGCGTTTAATTCCTCTCCTGTTTGATCCCTTATCTTCCTCCCATTCGGGGTGTGGAACGGGGTGTGAGGAGAGCGAATGAAGTTAACCGACAAGATCGTCCGCGCGACCCTGCCCGGCACCAAGATAACCGACGACGGAGAGCACGGCGGCGGCCGGCTGGTGCTGTTTGTCTCCGCAACGGGCGCACGCACATGGCACATCCGCTCCCGCGCTAACGGCACCGACCGCACCCGGAAGCTGGGCGAATACCCGACGATGGGCCTTGCTGCGGCTCGGACTGCGGCTCGGGCGATGGCTGGAAAGGAATTGGTGCGCACCGGCACGCTGCAAGACCTCCTCACCGCCTACCGCGAAAGTCTCGGTGAGCGGCCGACCGCCCGCGATGCCAAGATTGTTTTCAATCTGGCCTTCCCCGAAGGCGACCCGCTGCTGAAGCGCGAAGCATCGAGCATCACCACCGCCGAGGTGGCCGCGGTACTCCGCCGCCGTGCTGCGACGGGTATCACCACTTCGGTCAACCGTCTGCGCAGCCTGCTTCACGCCGCCTTCGCCCACGCCGCCAAGTACGACTACGACCCGAGAAAACCCGCCGGTACAGCGACCTTCAAGATCACACACAACCCCGTCTCCGGCACCCCCCGGATCGCCGAATGGGAGCGAGCGAACGACCGGGTGATGACCGATGCCGAGATTCAGGCGTTTTGGGCAAAAGCCTCCGCGGCCGGGCCAATTGGTGCCTTCTGGAAACTCATACTGCTGACCGGCGCCCGGATGGAACAACTGCGCACCGCCGACTTCGGCGAAGGGCTGATAAGCATCACCGACACGAAGGGCCGCGGCAGCCGGGCGAAGGTTTGCTTGTTGCCGGTGATCGATCCCGACCTGACCGCCGCGGCCAAGATCGCAACCGAGACCGCAACCGAGAACAGCGTGCGAGGCGCCGGTCCACGACTGCTGCCGGAGGGCGTGAAACCCAGCGACATCCGGCGCACTGTTGAAACCCGGATGCAGGAGCTAGGTATCAGCCGCGACCTGCGCGGGGCGTTGCTGTCGCACGGCCAGACCGGCGTGCAGGCCAAGCACTACGAGCGTGCCGAACTGCTGCCGGAAAAGCGAGCAGCGCTAGAGATGTGGCATGCTGAAATATCGCGGGTAATTGGAGAAAATCATGGCAGCTAAATATAGCGGCCAGCACTGCGCTGAGATGGCCCTCCACTGGGTTGCATATCAGATCGGGCGCTCTGGGCTGTCCACGCTTCCAACTTCGCGCAATGCTGCGGGGGCCGACCTATTTGTCTACGCCGATGATTGCGCCATAGCTATCGGCGTTCAAGTGAAAGGCAGGCAAGGACGCGGCGACGTCCCTCTCGGCCACGACTTGGGGAAAATCAAAGGCGCGTTCTGGGTTATCGCGAGCAATGTAGGTTCAGACTCGCCGGTGTGCTATGTCCTGACCCCAGACGAGGTAAAGAGCCAAGCCACTCGCGACAAAAACCCAAGCAAAGGCACAGGGAAGCATCACTACTGGTTGAAGCCTTCTGCATTCGAGCAGGAGCAGTTTGTTAATGCGTGGGAGCGAATATCCCAAGCCATCAAGCTGCCGGCTGAGAAGGTCGTAGTATGACGCCGGAAGAGCTGAACCGCATCAATGCCGAGCACTACGCCCAGCGGCAGGCGGCCGAAGAGCAGCGCATTGCCGAAAAGCTGGAGCGCGCGGCCAAGCTGGCGGCGGCGGGCTTGGGTGACGATCCGGCGTTTCAGGCTGACGTCGACGTCGAGGCCGCGCTCTTGTCCGAAGCGCAAGCCCAGGTCGACGCCGAAGCGGGCGAACGGGCCGCGGCAAGGGCTGTACTCGACAAGATGGACATGGAGCGGCAGGCACTCGATGAGGCGGCCCAGGATGCCATCCACACCCGGCAATCCGCGGCAGGCAGCAAGAAAGGCCAAGCCGACCGCCTCAAAGTGCTGGAGCTGTGGGATAACGAATGGAAGGGTAAACGGGAGACTACCGGGCCTTTTGCTCAATGGGCGTTTGCTCGGTTGGGCGGCGAGTACAGCGCGGCCGGTGAGAAGGCGGGAGGAGCGCCAACGGATCGGACTATCCGCAAATGGATCAACGAAAGCCGGCTGAGAAAATAAACCTTACCGTATTCGTGCATGCGGTAAGTCGGCCTGCTTCCCTTCCGGTTGAATTGGTAGCGTCAAACCAATTCGGAGCGTTACCACATGAATGTTTCAAACCGAGAAGCTCCCGGCATCACGCCGGTCTACGTCGATCAGAACCTTGTCGCGGCCTCGTTCGGCATATCGCTACAGACCCTTCGCAAGATGGCGCTCGTTGACCCGGCTTTCCCGAAGCCCGTGCGCATCTCCCACAAGAAGCGCGTCTTCCCATGGGTTGAGGTGAAGGCGTACTTCGACTCCCGCCAAGGTAACGTCGACCCGATCGCGCCCAGCCTGCGCGTTGCCGCGGCCGAAGCGAAAACCGCTGCAGCCTGCCAATAAAAACGCCGCCACGGTCGGAGAAACCGGGCGGCGTCGGATGTAGCGTGCCTTGCGAGCGGTTCAATTTTCCTCTTTTTCAGCACGTTCGTCGATGCACCCCGTGACCTCCTCCCGCGGCCGAGGAGAGACACATGGAGATGAAAGACCACCTCAACGCAGTGATCACCGCACTGGAGGCTTGGCGCGACTCACTCCCGGTCGAGCAGTCCACGCCGACAGCTGCGGCCACCACTGTCGAGCCTGCCCCGGCACCGATCAAGCCCAAGTCCAAGCCCACACCCCGGCCGCGGAAGACCGAAGCCGAGGAGGAAGCGGAGATAGCCGCCGCGGGCAAACGGTTGGCGCAATACCGCTTCCACATGAAGAAAGGCACCTACCTCCACATCGGAGAAAAACGCCGGGCGTCGGTTCGCGAGATCAATGACGCCGCCGGCCGGCATTCGATGGCTCCCAACCCATTGCGCGGTCGCTATTCCCCTGCGCAATGGGTTGGGTACTACCAGAAAGCCACACCTGAGGAAGTCGAGTTGTGCGGTGAGAAATGGGGAGGTGGCCGCTATGAGTAAGTCATCCAAGCGGCGCGCCGCTTGCATCCTCGCGTTCAAATCCGCCCCCGGCGTCAACCCCGTGACGATTGCCTCCGGCCGAACAGAGCGGCGGCTGACAGCGAAAGCGTTGAAGAAGCAAACGAGGAAGGCTGCGTCGGTCGGCCTCCGTGAAGACGAGGTGATCTATGACTGGTGACCTCGATAAATTCCTGGACCTACTCGCCGCGGGGCTCCGACCGGATGAGCGGCTTGTGGGCACTGCCTTCGCTGGCAATCCGAAACGCCGTGGCTGGCCGGCCGAAGAACTAACCCGCCAGCCCGACGGCAGCTGGAACATGCCCGGCACCGCCGGCCTCAACCGCTACACCTGCGTGTCAGCCTTCCATCAAGCCGAAGACGGCAGCTGGCACCGCCGCAAGGAGGACTTCGCCGCGGGCGTCGCGCTGATGGTCGACGACGTGGGTGACCTCGCCGCGTCGGTGGCCGAGGCTGAAGAGCAGAACAAGCAGGCGGTGGCCGAGGGCAAGCCTCCCGAGCACAAGCCCTCGGTTAAGGCTGACTGGTCGGTGCTCGATGGATGGAAGCCGACTGTGAAGATTGAGACGTCCAAGGGCAATTTCCAAGTGTGGTTCATTCTCGAAGAACCCTGCCGCGACATCGACAAGTTCGAGCGGTTGCTGGACCAGTTCGTGACGGTGCGTGGCGGCGACAAGTCTTGTAAAGACGTTGCCCGGCCCGCGCGCACGCCCGAGTCGAGGAACTGCAAACCGAAGTGCGGCCGTGGGGGTTGGGAGGTTGTGGTGCATCACCTCGACGGCCCGCGGTACTCGTTGGAAGACCTCGAAGACATTTTCGAGCTCAACCTGACGGTGCCGTACCGGCGGCCTGCTCCGCAGATCGGTGACGAGGTAGCGGCGATGCGAAGGGCTCACTTCTACCGCTGCCTCGCGGTGCTGAAGGCGGCCGGGATGGTGAAGCGGCGGCAAGGGCCGCGAGGGTGGATACAGATCACCTGCATCAACGTCGACAACCACACCGACCGGAAAGACGACGGAACCGCCCTCGCCGAACCGTCCGAAAAAAACGGCATGACCGGCGCATACAACTGCAAACACGATTCTTGCACGACTTCGACGGACGCCCGCGGCAACCGCGTAGGTATCGGCTGGCCCGAGTTCACCGACTGGGTGAATGAGCAAATGGTCGGCCAAGTCGAAGAGGGCAACGCGGCCGCGCCTGATGCGTGGAGCGGGAGGATTTGTAATGAGTGAGAAGAAGAAAACAAGCCTGGCATCCACCAAGGGCGCCGATGAACTGGCCGTAAAACGTAAGGAGCGCGAGGCAACGAAACGAGCGGCCGGCGAGGCCAAACGTGAACGGCTTGCTGGCCGCTGGGATGCAGATAGCACATCGAATACCGCGGCTGCCGAGGTGCTGACTTGCGCCGATATGCTGAAGCGGTGCCGGTATGTCCGCAAGCTGAATGCTGTGGTCACGCTTCCTCATGAAGACTTTGTAACGGGGGGCGTTGTGCTGGACGTCTTGGGCATCGAACACTTCAAGACCGAGTATGCAGCTTCGGTGGAGACGGTGGCCGGGGTCGGCGCCAAAGGCCCTCGCGTTGTCAGCTCAGCGGAGCTTTGGCTGAAGGATCCGGGGCGGGTTCAAATTGCCGACGCGGGTTTGGCGATTGGCCTGCCACGGTCCTATCTCGCTAAAGGCGTGCGCATGATGAATACATGGACGCCTCGCAAGCGCCAACCGGCGACGGCAGATATTGCGCCGTTCCTGGAGCACATCGAATATCTGATACCTGTGCTGGAAGAGCGTGAGCGCTTCCTCGATTGGCTGGCGCATTGCGAGCGGGTGCCGGAAGTGCTGCCGCATCACGGCTACCTCTTCTACACGCCGACGATGGGTATTGGTCGCAACTGGTTGGTTGATGTTCTGTCTCAGGTGTGGCCGGGGGAGGTAGCCAGCGGTCTGGACTTGGGCGGACTTTTGCAGAGCGCCTTCAACGACGACATTGCCGGCACCCGGTTCGCTTGCGTCGATGAGATCCACATCGGGACACACAAGGACTTACTCGTTCAAGCCGCGAAGCTGCGGAGCATGATGACCGCGAGCGAACGCCGAATTAACGCGAAGTACGGCAAGAAATACTGGGAAAAGAACTCGGTGCGGTGGCTGATTTTATCGAACCATGATGACGCCTTGCCGATTGATGCGAAGGATCGCCGCTGGGCAGTGATCAAGAATCCGGAAGAGCCAAAGTCCGCGGACTACTACACCCGCCTGTACAGCCTCGTTACTCCTGAATTCGGGACCGCGGTAGGGGCATGGTTGGCCCAGAGGGACATCAGCAAATTCAATCCCGGAGAGCGGCCGGCCATCAATGATGCGAAGCGCGCGGTGATCTGTGCCACGACTCCGCAGATGGAACTGGACTTGGGCGAGGTGCTGGCCGACTGGAAGGCCGCGGGCGTGACCGAATTCGGCAGCGAAGACCTGCGGTATGCGCTGGGTTTTGATGAGGGAGCCGTGTGGGTTAATGCCTCGAAGGCGCTGGTTCACATGCTGCGACGGGCTGGTGTTCACAAAATCGGTAGCCAGTGCCGCATCAATGGCGTGGTCAAGTCCGTGCTTGAGAGTCTGTATGCTTTTGATAAAGCCGTCGTTGTCGACACCGCGGCGCTGGAGAAGGCACGGAGAACTCCCGGCCATGCTCTACATCAGGCTTTATGACCGAGGGGGAGTTTTGCGATTCAACTCAGAAAATCTCAAAACGCTAGCTGAAAGCCACGAGATAGAGCGGTCGGTGTGTTTTTTAGTTTTGCGATTTGAGATTATTCTTAAAGTTTAGGATTATTTTATATAGAGGGTACCGGCTCAGCAGCCCCGGTTCCGGGGAAACTTTTTAGCAAAATCTCAAAACGCAAAACTTCGCCGTTCCCGAGGCTCTAACTCAATAGTTTCAGGCAGTTTTGAGATTTTGCGCATCTTCGCAAATCTCAAAACTTTCAGAAAACTCAACCCTGCGGTCAGACCGAAGAGCAGAATCGACCCCGCGGCCGGATCACCGCCACCACCAACGAGGAAAACAGTATGACCGACGAAGAAGCCGAGCGCGCTTTAAACGCAGCCACGAACGCCCACCGCGAGATGTTCGGCTTTTGTAGTGGCCCGCTTTATGGGGTTCCCCTCTGCTATTGGGTCGAGGCGCTTCAGGAGGCAGTCGCGGCCGGCAAGCCAGTCGACACCTCCCGGTTCTACTCGCCCCGGCCCAACGAGCCGACATGACCTCTGGCCTACTGCTGTGCAGGGTGGGCGATCACCCCCGACCCTAGGCCGAGACTTGGCCTGGAGAGACGAGAAGCGCGGCTGGAGGTGAATAGAGCAACCTGAGGGGCTTCTCGCGCATACTCAGTGGATTGGCGCGCTAATCCCTCCCCCCTCAAAATAATGGCCACTCTCGCAGGTGGCCTTTTCGTTTGAGATGTACACCGGTCATTTGACTCCCGCTCTTTCCGGGCTCGCCCTTTGGCAGTCGGTCCGGGTTGCTCTGCGGGAGCCGTTCCTGACTCGGTACGGGTTTCTTCGCCTCGCCATTGCGCTTATTGATCAATTCATACGTCCTCGGCGCGCCGAGAAGGTAGCCGAGGAAGCCTGCGCCAAGCCTGACTGCAGCGACTATTGAAACCAGCCAGATGCATCACGCCAGTACCCACATTGTAACCCTTCGTTATTTGTTATACACTGTGGGTACACGGGGCATGACGCTCTGTGTTGTGCGCTACGCGCACATATTAGTGATTGCTTCAGTTAATGAAGCTTATTAGACATGAGCTAGGCGCGTACGCCTAGCGACCCCGCTTTCGGCATACCCAACGTTCAGTCGGAAATGTACGAAAGCCTCCCACGCCAGTAGGGAGTAAAAGCCACTGAGGGTTATTGGAATGAGAACGCAAATTAGACGAGTGGGCAACAGCGCAGGCGTTGTGATCCCAGCTGTGATGTTGAAGGAGGTGAATGTAGAGGTAGGGACAAGTATTGAACTAACCGTTTTAGACGGCGCATTTGTAGCAAGACCGATCATTGAGAAGCAGAGACGAGTCGCCCGGAGCACACTGACTTTGGGGGCGTTGATTGCCAATTATGTTCGGTTTGAAGATGAAGTTTTTTCCAAACCAACAGATAGAGAGGTAATCCATGACAACCACGCAACTGAACAAAGACAGCATTGGGCAACTTGAACAAGGCGACATCATCAAGCTTGAGCTCGATCCAACAATCGGGCATGAACAACAAGAGTTTCGCCCCTGTGTAGTGCTTTCCATTCAACCCTGGAACGCGGCAATCCGGGGTTTTGTTTTTGTCGCTCCGTTGACTGGCACGGTTCACCCCAACCCCAGCGCTGAATACCCGAGGCTTGAAAAAGAGCAGACGGATTGTGGCGTTTATGGGACCGTGCTGCTCGATCAGATCCGCTCGATTGATGCAGTTGGCCGCAAAGCCAAACGAGTGGGTAAGGTGACCGATTTGCAAGTGATCGACGATTTGCGCGCCGCAATCTGTCTGATCATGGGCGTTGGTCCCGACTTTTTTCCTATTGAAGATCAAGTGTAAGCACTGCGCGGGTGCGTCCATCGCACGCCCGTCGATTTTTGTTGGTGAATGACAGGTCGAACTAAGCATCCAAGGCGCCCCCCCAAGGCGCCTTTTTCATTTCTCCGCCTCGCTGCTACTCTTCCAGTTTTCTCGAATGGAGTCGAAGCCATGCCTGCACCCGAATACTCTCTACCTGACGTCCTCGAACGCCTGTACAACAATCAGCTGGCGCTGGAAGCGGCCGTGATGGAGCTGACGCTGCTGGTCGAACAACAAGGTCACGCCGAGGCCGGTGATAACGTTCGCGGTGCTCTCTACGCCATTGGCGAGAACGAGGGACACATCCGGCAGGGCTTGGCGAAGCTGGTGCTCCAGCACCGTGGTGACGCTCAGTAAATGTCAACGGTATCGATAGACAGTGGAGTGGCGAAATACTAGCATCGATAAAAACACCACCTCGCAAGGCATTCAATGATACTGATTACTCGCCATACCACCCCAGTCGCACTCGATTTGACAAAAGCCATTATTGGATTGGTAGGCGAAAACGTAACATCACTCAGCATGGTGCATCCTCTGAAGAAGGACCCATTTTTTGCCGGCTATAAGACAGCTCTGATAGTGGAGGTTCATGCATACCTAACTCGTTCTGATCTGCCTCAGATAGAGGTGATCACTGCATCTTCTGAAGATGGTCAACTGGCCGGCTTCATGCTGTATGGAGTAGCAACTACCGACGTAGTAGAGTGCAATATCTATTATACCGCTGTGCAAAAGGAGTTCAGGGGCCAAGGTGTAATGAGTCAGATGATGCGCGAAGTGCTCGCCAAATACTCAGCTCTCGCACTTTCCTGTGATGTAGCAGTAGTAC
>NZ_JBFUKU010000022.1:0-51642 GCF_056400685.1 Pseudomonas sp. P5_A12
GACCTGCGAAGTACGTAACAAGATCACCCGCAAAAGCATCCTCACAGTGGAAAAGATGGTGTTCGTCAACCTGGGTGAAGACGGCTTGCCGGCGCCCCATGGCCGCACCGAGATCAGATACGTCAAAGACCAGTTTCAGGATGATGTCGCCGGCGAGTGAGATCGGCGGCGCGCCCATCGCGAGCAGGCTCGCTCCCACATTGGATCTTCAGCGAACACAGCTTTTGTGCTCGACAGCGATTAAGTGTGGGAGCGAGCCTGCTCGCGATGGGCGCGCCGCCGATCTCACTCGCCGGCGACATCATCCTGAAACTGGTCTTTGACGTATCTGATCTCGGTGCGGCCATGGGGCGCCGGCAAGCCGTCTTCACCCAGGTTGACGAACACCATCTTTTCCACTGTGAGGATGCTTTTGCGGGTGATCTTGTTACGTACTTCGCAGGTCAGGGTGATCGAGGTGCGACCGAACTCGGTAGCGGTGATACCCAACTCGATGATGTCGCCCTGACGCGAAGCGCTGACGAAGTTGATTTCGGAAATGTACTTGGTGACAACGCGCTGGTTGCCCAGTTGAACGATGGCATAGATCGCCGCTTCTTCATCGATCCAGCGCAACAGGCTGCCACCGAACAGCGTTCCATTGGGATTGAGGTCTTCAGGTTTTACCCATTTGCGGGTGTGGAAGTTCATGGGGGGCTCCGGGGTGTTTGAGCGATTGCGGTAGGTGTGCCCCCCAGCTTCAAGTTTCAAGCTACAAGCTTCAAGTAAAAAGCGGTCCGCTTGCAACTTGTCGCTTGCAGCTTGCAACTTAAAGCTCAAAGAAAGCTATAATCGCCACCGTTTCAAAACGGTCATCYTCGGTTGATACCGTTTTCCCGCCACCTGTCCGAGGGGCGCTGCAGCAGGTTCGACCTGTCAGGCTCGGATGGGGCGTTGCTTGGCTGTGATCAGCCAGACACTAAACGCACAACGGCGCCCATTCGCATACATTACGAATGGAGGCTCTTCATGAGCGCTGTTATCACGCCTGCAGATTTTAACGATTACAAAGTGGCCGACATGTCCCTGGCTGCCTGGGGCCGTCGCGAAACCATTATCGCCGAATCCGAAATGCCTGCCCTGATGGGTCTGCGCCGCAAATACGCTGGTGAGCAGCCGCTCAAAGGCGCGAAAATCCTCGGCTGCATCCACATGACCATTCAGACTGCCGTGCTGATCGAAACCCTGGTTGCCCTGGGTGCCGAAGTGCGCTGGTCGTCCTGCAACATTTTCTCGACTCAAGACCAGGCCGCTGCCGCTATCGCTGCTGCCGGCATCGCGGTTTTCGCCTGGAAAGGCGAGACTGAACAAGAGTACGAGTGGTGCCTGGAGCAAACCATCCTGAAGGATGGCGCGCCTTGGGATGCCAACATGATCCTCGACGACGGCGGCGACCTGACCGAGCTGCTGCACAAGAAATACCCGGCGATCCTGGACCGCGTCCACGGCGTCACCGAAGAAACCACCACTGGCGTTCACCGCCTGCTGGACATGCTGGCCAAGGGCGAGCTGAAAATCCCGGCCATCAACGTCAACGACTCGGTGACCAAGAGCAAGAACGACAACAAGTACGGCTGCCGTCACAGCCTGAACGACGCGATCAAGCGCGGTACCGACCACCTGCTGTCCGGCAAGCAAGCGCTGGTCATCGGTTACGGTGACGTGGGCAAGGGCTCCGCTCAGTCCCTGCGTCAGGAAGGCATGATCGTTAAAGTCTCCGAAGTTGACCCGATCTGCGCCATGCAAGCCTGCATGGACGGCTACGAGCTGGTTTCGCCGTTCATCGACGGCATCAACGACGGCACCGAAGCGAGCATCGACAAAGCACTGCTGGGCAAGATCGACCTGATCGTGACCACCACCGGCAACGTCAATGTTTGCGACTCGAACATGCTCAAAGCCCTGAAGAAGCGCGCTGTTGTCTGCAACATCGGCCACTTCGACAACGAAATCGACACCGCTTTCATGCGCAAAAACTGGGCGTGGGAAGAAGTGAAGCCACAGGTTCACAAAATCCACCGTACCGGCCCGGGCGCTTTCGACGCTCAGAACGACGACTACCTGATCCTGCTGGCCGAAGGCCGCCTGGTTAACCTGGGTAACGCCACCGGTCACCCAAGCCGCATCATGGACGGCTCGTTCGCCAACCAGGTGCTGGCACAGATCTTCCTGTTCGGCCAGAAATACGCCGACCTGTCTCCAGCCCAGAAAGCCGAGCGCCTGACGGTTGAAGTACTGCCGAAGAAACTCGATGAAGAAGTGGCCCTGGAAATGGTCCGCGGTTTCGGCGGCGTTGTGACCCAACTGACCAAGACCCAGGCCGACTACATCGGCGTGACCGTCGAAGGTCCGTTCAAGCCGCACGCTTACCGGTACTGACAGCAGCTGCGAGCTACAAGCTTCAAGCGGCAAGTAAAAGCAGTTCGTTTACTTGAGATTTGAGGCTTTCTGCTTGCTTCTTCATCGCTATTACGCAGCCGTGAGTTGCACGCTTCAACTACAAGAGTCGGCGCTACGCCCTCTTACAGCTTGAAGCTTGCAGCTTGTAGCTGGAGGCCCCCTCCATGTCCCAAGACCGTCGCTACAGCTTCGAGTTCTTCCCTACGAAGACCGATGCTGGGCATGAAAAGCTGCTCGCCACTGCCCGTCAGCTGGCCACGTATAACCCCGACTTCTTCTCCTGCACCTATGGCGCTGGCGGTTCGACTCGTGATCGCACCCTCAACACCGTGTTGCAGCTAGAAAGCGAAGTGAAAATCCCTGCCGCACCGCATCTGTCTTGCGTGGGCGACAGCAAGGACGACTTGCGCGGCCTGCTGGCCCAGTACAAGGCTGCCGGCATCAAGCGTATCGTAGCCCTTCGCGGTGACCTGCCTTCGGGCATGGGCATGGCCAGCGGTGAAATGCGCCACGCCAACGACCTGGTCGAATTCATTCGTGAAGAAACCGGCGATCATTTCCACATCGAAGTCGCCGCTTACCCGGAAATGCATCCGCAAGCGCGCAATTTCGAAGACGATATCGCCAATTTCGTGCGCAAAGCCAAAGCTGGCGCCGACAGTGCGATCACCCAGTACTTCTTCAACGCCGACAGCTACTTCTACTTCGTCGAGCGTGTACGGGCGACGGGCGTAAATATCCCGATCGTGCCGGGGATCATGCCGATCACCAACTACAGCAAACTGGCGCGCTTCTCTGACGCCTGCGGCGCGGAAATTCCACGCTGGATCCGCAAACAGCTGGAAGCCTACGGCGACGACACCCAAAGCATTCAACGCTTTGGTGAACAGGTCATCACCGAGATGTGCGAACGCCTGTTGCAAGGTGGTGCACCTGGACTGCACTTCTACACACTGAATCAGGCCGAAGCGAGCCTGGCGGTGTGGAACAACCTGAAGCTGCCGCGCTGAAACAGTGCAAAACCATAAAAAGGCTCTGGCGAAATCCAGGGCCTTTTTTATGCAATGTGCCTGGTGTCAGAGCTTCTGGATCGGGTTTCTGGCTCTTTATGATTTCTCGTCGTAATCTCAGGCCATGCCCTTGATTTCACAGTTTATGACAGTGCTGTTTTTTACTTGCCTGAGCTTCGCCGCTCATGGCGAGAGGCTGCGCATTGTCACTGAGCCCTGGGCGCCTTACGTCTACGAGGAAAATGGCAAAGCCTTGGGGCTGGATTACGAAACCACGGCCATCGTCTTCAAACGCCTGGGGATCGAAGTGGACTGGCAGTTCCTGCCGTGGAAACGCTGCCTGTCGATGCTCGAATCAGGTCAAGCAGATGGCGCGCTGGATATTTTTCACAGCAATGAGCGTGACGTGATCCTGCTCTATCCCGCTGAACCGCTCTCGGAAGTCGAATTTGTGATGTTCTACGCCGATGACCGGCCGTATCCGTTTCGCACCCTGTACGACCTGAAAGGCCTGACCATCGGCACCTCGCCGGGCTACCTCTACAGCAAGGACTTCAGCGAATCGCCGCTGTTCACCCGTGAACCGGCGCCGACCCATGAAGCCAATTTCGGCAAGCTGGTGCGAGGGCGGATCGACCTGTTGATCACTGATCGCCGGGTCGGCCAGCACTTGCTCGATCAGTTGGGCATCCGCGACAAGATTACTGAAAACCCGACTGTCATCAGCCACCAGAGTCAGTATTTGGCGGTACGTAAAAATGCCGGCATGGATTTACTGGTGCAGCGTTTCGGTGCCGAGCTCAAGCGTTTCAAGCGCGAACCTGCCTACGCGCAATTGAGCGCCCGTTACGGGGCGCAACCCGATGCCGCCATCGACATAAACAATCCCACCGCAACCACTGCAAAAACCGTTGAGCAGCAGGAAAGCGGCGCGCAGTGATTGCTCTGTTATACTCCGGCCTTCCCGCCAGGCTCACGCCCGGACGCTCGGACTTGTTAAAGGCATCTTGACCCCGCTACAGCGCAGCTCTTCAGCCCGCGCGAGCACTCCAGACGAGCTTTCAAGGCCCAGCAGGACCGGACGGGATTGCGTTCTTCTTAAACGCCATTCGCGCCAGGCAAGACTCCCATTGGGCCAAGCCCTAACTAAAACAGGATTACTCATGTCCTTTGCTTCCCTCGGTCTCTCCGAGGCTTTAGTCCGCGCCATCGAGGCAGCGGGCTATACCGAGCCTACTCCGGTGCAACAGCGGGCCATTCCCGCCGTGTTGCAAGGTCGCGACCTCATGGTTGCGGCTCAGACAGGTACTGGTAAAACCGGTGGCTTCGCCCTTCCGATCCTGGAGCGGTTGTTCCCTAACGGTCACCCGGACAAATCCCAGCGTCATGGCCCGCGCCAACCGCGCGTACTGGTCCTGACCCCGACCCGCGAACTCGCGGCTCAAGTCCACGAGAGCTTCAAGGTCTATGCCCGTGACCTGAAGTTCGTCAGCGCCTGCATCTTCGGCGGCGTCGGCATGAACCCACAGGTTCAGGCCATGTCCCGTGGTGTTGACGTGCTGGTGGCCTGCCCTGGTCGCCTGCTCGACCTCGCCGGCCAAGGCAGCGTCGATTTGTCCCACGTGGAAATCCTCGTGCTGGACGAAGCCGACCGCATGCTCGACATGGGCTTTGTCCATGACGTGAAAAAGGTGTTGGCCCGCCTGCCAGCCAAACGGCAAAACCTGCTGTTCTCGGCGACGTTCTCCAAGGACATCACCGACCTCGCGGGCAAGCTGCTGCACAACCCGGAACGCATCGAAGTCACGCCACCGAACACCACGGTCGAGCGTATCGAACAGCGCGTGTTCCGTCTGCCAGCCAACCACAAGCGTTCGCTGCTGGCCCACCTGATCACCGCTGGCGCCTGGGAACAGGTGCTGGTGTTCACCCGCACCAAGCACGGCGCCAACCGCCTGGCCGAGTACCTGGACAAACACGGCCTCAGCGCCGTCGCGATCCACGGCAACAAGAGCCAGAACGCCCGCACCAAAGCCCTGGCCGATTTCAAGGCCGGTGAAGTGCGCATTCTGGTGGCCACCGACATCGCCGCTCGCGGTCTGGACATCGACCAGTTGCCACACGTGGTCAACTTCGAACTGCCAAACGTCGACGAAGACTATGTTCACCGTATCGGCCGTACTGGCCGTGCCGGTCGTTCGGGCGAGGCGATCTCGCTGGTCGCGCCGGACGAAGAAAAGCTGCTGAAAAGCATTGAGCGCATGACCAAGCAGAAAATTGCCGACGGCAACCTGATGGGCTTCGACTCCAGTGCTGTAGAAGCCGAGAAACCAGAAGTGCGCGAGCGTCCGGATGTGCGTAACCCGCGCAATCCACGTGGCCCACGCGGCGACGGCCCGAACGGCACCGGTGGTGGCGGCGGTCGCAAGGACAAAGGCAAGGACAAGGGCGGCAAGGAAAAACCTGCCGCCACTGGCCGTGGTGATCGTCCGGCACGTGAACACAAGCCACGCGAAGGCACCCCGGCTCGCGAGCAACAGCGCCCGGCCCCTCGCGCCGCTGCTGACCGTGCCCCGGACGAGTTCCTGGACGACGATATCGATAACTTCGGTAACCGCGTTGATTACGTCCCACAAGCCAAACCGGCTCAGGGCCGTGGTCGCCGTCCGGGTGCTCCGGCACAAGGCACGGCCGCTGGCGCAGGTGCTCCACGCACCGGCGGCAAGCCTCAGGGTCGCCAAAGCGGTCCGCGCAGCAGCGACGGCGCCACCACCGGCACGCCGCCGGCCAAGCGCAGTGGCCCACGCAGCGGTGCGCCACGTGACGGTCAGGCCCGTCGCGAAGAAGGCCGCAACCGTCGCCCTGCTCGTGACGATCAGCCACGTTCGGAACCGGCCGTACAAAACCCGCGCAGTCCAGCGCCGAAGATCATTCACAAGGAGTCAAAAACAGATCGTTTCCCGACTCCTGAACAACTTGATCAACTGCCAGGCCGCCCGCGTGGCGAAAAACCAGCGTTGCTGACTCGCAATCGCTAAGTTTTTCCAGCCATAAAAAATGCCCCTGATCTCGCGATCAGGGGCATTTTTGTTTCTGCGAAAAATTACTTCGCTTTCACACCTTCAAAGCTCACGTACATTTCAACCGCGTCGGACGATGGGCCGAGGTCTTTCTGCTTGCCGAAATCGGAACGTTTGAGGGCGAAGGTGCCCTCGAAACCGGCACGGTAGCCGCCCCATGGATCCTTGCCTTCACCCAGGAAAGTGGCCTTGACCACGATTGGCTTGGTCACGCCAAGGATCGTCAGGTCGCCAGCCACGTCGGCAGTGTCTTTGCCCGCGGCGTTTTTGCCGGTGGGTTTGACGCTGGTGGAAACAAACGTGGCTTTGCTCCCGTTCAGGAAGTCTTTGCTGGAGATGTGCTTGTCACGCTCAGCGTTGTTGGTGAAAACGCTCGCAGTGTTCACATTGAACTCGATCTTGCTGTCTTCTGGCTTGGCAGCATCAAAGCTGAACTTGCCGTCGATGTCCTTGAAGGTACCAGTGATGAAGCTGTAGCCAAGGTGGCTGATCTTGAAGTCAACGAAGGCGTGCTGGCCTTCCTTGTCGACGATGTAGTCAGCAGCCATTACGTTACCGGCGGACAGCAGAGCGGAACCGATTGCCAGAGCAGCGAGTGTTTTTTTCAACATGCTTTCTATTCCTTTGGAGTCGAGGTTGAACATCAGGCTTTGCGGCCCAGCATTCGTTTCAGGGTCGCATCACGATCGATAAAGTGGTGCTTCAGTGCTGCCAATGCATGGAGACCGGAAAAAATGACCAGCGCCCAAGCCAGGTACAAATGAATCACACCGGCGGTGTCTGCCTGGTCCGGTAGTCCGGACACCAGTGCAGGAACTTCAAACAAGCCAAACACCGGAATCCCGACACCCTCTGCGGTGGAAATCAGGTAACCGGCAATCATCACAGCAAACAAACCGAAATACAGGAACAAATGACCGAATTTCGCACCCTGGCGCGTCATGCGGCTATAGCTTTCCAGTGCCGGTGGCGGCGGGCTGATGAAGCGCCACAGCAGCCGTATAACCATGACGGCCAGCAGCACAAGCCCAATGCTCTTGTGCAATTCCGGCGCTTCTTTGCGCCAAGTGCTGTAGTAGTCGAGATCGACCATCCACAATCCCAATGCAAACAGACCGAAGACTGCCAGCGCCACGCCCCAGTGCATGAAGATGCTGACCCAGCCGTAGCGAGAGGTAGAGTTTCGTAATTGCATTGCCGAGTCCCTGTAAGTGCTGGCCCAAGACTAACGAGTTATCTATCGAATTAAAGCGGAAAATTTTGCTTTGAAATATCGAGAAATACGATCAAGAGCTTGAAATAAGCGTGTTAAGGAAAGATTAAAGACCACTGTGTGAAAAAAAATGAAAATCCAACTCGATAACACCTGCGCCCCAGGGTTTATTCGGTTCCTGATATTGGTTTTCTTCAGGCATAAAAAAACGCGGCATCTCTGCCGCGTTTTTTAAGCCCAACGCTTACTGCGCCTTGGTAACCGTTGTCGCTGTCGCAGCGGGTTTAGTCGCTGGTTTCTTCACCGGAGCCTTTTTGGCTTCGGTTTTGGCTGCCGGCTTCTTCGCCGGGGCTTTGGCCGGTGCCTTTTTGGCAGGCTCGGCTTTAACTGGCGTTGCAGGCTTTGGTGCTTCAACCGGTGCCGGCGCAGCTACCGGGGCTGGAGCCGGTGCGGGTGCGGGTGGAGTGACAGGCTCGGGTGCCTTGACTGGCTCTGGCTTCTTGGCGTCATCCGAACCACCAAACAGGTTGCTGAAGAAGTTACCTTTCTTCGCCGCCACTGCGCCGGCCGCCGCGGCGGTCGCCACTTTCGCCGGTTCAAACGACTTGCCCGCCGCCAGGTCTTCAACCTGACTGGCCGCACGTTGACCGGTGCGCAATGCACCTTCCAGGGTGCCTGGATACAAGGTATCGGTGTGTTCGCCGGCAAAGGTAACACGCTGAATCGGACGTTCCCACAGGCGCCAGTACTTGCTGAGCTGGCCCGGACCGTAGGCCAGGTAAGCGCCGCCCATCGAAGGGTCGGTGCTGTAGCGGCGCAGTTCATAGCCGGTGAACGAACCACGCGCCTGCGGATAAAAGGCGTGCAGGCGAATCAGCACTTGATCGACGACTTGTTTGTCACCGAACGCCTGCATCACGCGCGCGTTGTCGCCGGCCAGGTTGATCACCACATTGGCGCCGCCCTTCGGCGCCGGCTCGATCCACAACATGCCAAGGCCGGTGTTGCTGAAGATCTCGCCGGACATGCGTGCTTTGGATTCCCACACCGGCGTCTTGAATTTCAACATGATCTGGTCGCGCCAACCGTAGTTGGTGCCTTTGATGGCACCCATGTGCTGGGCATCCAGCGACGGGGTCATCTGGATCTTGCCCAGTGCGCGCAACGGCACAGCCAAGACCACGTAGTCAGCTTGATAGCCGACGCTACCGACTTTGACGGTCACGCCGTCCTTGTCCTGAGTGATCGACGAGACCGGGGAGTTGGTCTTGATGGTTTTCAGCTGTTTGACGAACGCGTCGGCCAGCATCGGGCTGCCGCCCACCAGTCGCGAAGCACGCAGATCACGATCGGAGGTGCCACGGTAGACACGGCTCTGTTGTGCGAAGTACAGCAACGACAGACGCGAAGGTTCGTCATAGCGGGTACGAATTTGCTGATTCACCAACTGACGGGCCGTGGCGGGCAAGTTCAGGCGATCGAGCCAGTTGGCGACGTTGATCTGGTCCAGCGCGAACAGTGTGTTGTTGGCGGCCGGGTTTTGCGGGTCGTCAATCGAGCGCGCCAGATCATCCAAGGTTTTTTCGTAGCGCTTGAGCGCTTCGGCAGTGGCCGGTTGCTTGGTCGCAAGATCGGCGGCGGTGAAATATTCACCGTCGATCAGGTAGCTCGGCGTGCGCACGAATTCAGGCGCTGGCGTAGTATTCAGCTTGAAGGTCGACACGTATTTGTTCAGCACCGGCTGAGTCTTGTCGTTGCCGATCCACTCGCTGGTGGCCATACCGGAGCGACCACCCAGGCTCGGCTTGGCTTCCAGCAGCGTGACCTGCCAGCCTTTGTTCTGCAGCTCGTAAGCCGCGGTCAGGCCAGACAGCCCGCCACCGATCACGATCACGGTTTTATCCTTGGCCAGCGCAGACACGCTGAACAGCCCCAACATCACCAGCGCACAGGCGCGCAGCCAACCGACAGACATTCAGCGAACTCCGGAAATACATGTGGAAAAAAGCAGTTTTACGAGTCAGTCGACTCCAGGAACCGCGCAGGATACGTCAGGCTTCAGACGCCCGCCAGCAACGTCTATCGCCCCATACAAAGTAGCTCAATCGACACAATGGGTTGTCCCCACGCCACGCATTGCATAGGCTTGCGCGATTGTTTGCCCGCCTACGTCGCGGGTAGCCTCGAGGAGACAGAAAATGGGCCTGAATAAACAGTGGATGGAACGCGATCTCGCGGTGTTGTGGCATCCCTGCACCCAGATGAAAGACCACGAACAGCTGCCGCTGATCCCGATCAAACGCGGTGAAGGTGTGTGGCTGGAAGACTTCGAAGGCAAGCGCTACCTCGACGCTGTCAGCTCCTGGTGGGTCAACGTGTTCGGCCACGCCAACCCGCGCATCAACCAGCGCATCAAGGATCAGGTCGATCAACTGGAGCACGTGATCCTCGCCGGCTTCAGCCATCAGCCTGTAATCGAGCTGTCCGAGCGGCTGGTAAAGATGACCCCGGAAGGCCTGACCCGGTGCTTCTACGCCGATAACGGTTCGTCCTGCATCGAAGTCGCGCTGAAAATGAGCTTCCATTACTGGCTCAACCGCGGCCAGCCGAACAAGAAGCGCTTTGTCACCCTGACCAACAGCTACCACGGTGAGACCATGGCGGCGATGTCGGTGGGCGACGTGCCGCTGTTCACCGAAACCTACAAGGCGCTGCTGCTGGACACCATCAAGGTGCCGAGCCCCGATTGCTACCTGCGCCCCGAAGGCATGAGCTGGGAAGAACACTCGCGCAACATGTTCGCCGCCATGGAACAGACCCTGGCGCAGAACCATGACAGCGTCGCGGCAGTGATCGTCGAGCCGCTGATCCAGGGCGCCGGCGGCATGCGCATGTACCACCCGGTTTACCTCAAACTGCTGCGCGAAGCCTGCGACCGCTACGGCGTGCACCTGATCCACGACGAAATCGCCGTCGGCTTTGGCCGCACCGGCACCATGTTCGCCTGCGAACAGGCCGGCATCCGCCCGGATTTCCTTTGCCTGTCCAAGGCCCTGACCGGCGGTTATCTGCCGCTGGCGGCCTGCGTAACGACCGAGGACGTCTACAGCGCCTTCTACGACGACTACCCGACCCTGCGCGCCTTCCTGCATTCGCACAGCTACACCGGCAACCCGTTGGCGTGCGCTGCTGCACTGGCGACGCTGGATATCTTCGAAGAAGACAACGTCATCGAGAACAACAAGGTCCTGGCCCAGCGCATGGCCTCCTCCACCGCGCACCTGGCTGATCATCCGAACGTCTCTGAAGTGCGCCAGACCGGCATGGTGCTGGCCATCGAGATGGTCAAGGACAAGGCTACGAAAGAAGCCTATCCATGGCAGGAGCGTCGCGGCTTGAAGGTGTTCCAGCACGCACTGGAACGGGGTGCTTTACTTCGTCCTTTGGGCAGCGTGGTGTATTTCCTGCCGCCGTACGTGATTACGCCGGAGCAGATCGACTTTCTGGCCGAAGTGGCCAGCGAAGGCATCGACATCGCGACGCGCGACAGCGTCAGCGTGGCGGTGCCGAAAGACTTCCATCCGGGCTTCCGTGATCCGGGCTAACACTTCTCGTTCCCACGCTCTGCGTGGGAATGCAGCCGGGGACGCTCCGCGTCCCAAAAGCGGACGCGAAGCGTCCGGTGAGGCATTCCCACGCAGAGCGTGGGAACGATCAAATTAAAGAGACCCAGCATGAGACTGTCCCGCTTCTTTATCGACGCCCCCCTGAGCACCGGCGAACACGAGTTGCCCGAAGCCCAGGCCCATTACATCAGCCGCGTGCTGCGCATGGCCGAGGGCGATGCGTTGCAGCTGTTCGACGGTTCGGGCCACGAGTTTCGCGCCACGCTGGTGGAAGTCGGCAAAAAGCGCGTTGTGGTGCAGATCGATGAAAGCTTCGCCGGCCAGGTCGAGTCGCCACTGGCGATCCATCTGGGCCAGGGCCTGTCCCGTGGTGAGCGCATGGACTGGGCAATTCAGAAAGCCACCGAATTGGGCGTCACTGAAATCACCCCGATCTTCAGCGACCGCTGCGAAGTCCGGTTGAAGGACGAACGCGCCGACAAGCGCCTGATGCACTGGCGTCAGGTGGCGATCAGTGCCTGCGAGCAATGTGGGCGGTCACGAGTGCCGGTGATTCATCCACCGCTGCTGTTGGCGGACTGGTTGAAGCAGACTGAAGCGCAGTTGAAGCTGGTTCTGCATCCGGTGGCGGAGCCGTTGGTGAGTCATGCGAAACCGGGGACATTGGCGTTTCTGATTGGCCCGGAAGGTGGATTGTCCGATGCTGAAGTCGATCAGGCCAAGTCGGCTGGTTTTCATGCTGCCCGACTGGGTCCGCGGGTTTTGCGCACAGAGACTGCGCCCGTTGTTGCGCTAGCGGTCGCCCAACAGCTTTGGGGGGACTTCTAGGGCCTCATCGCGGGCAAGCCCGCTCCCACAGGGATTTTTGGTGATTCGCCGATTCAATGTGGGAGCGGGCTTGCCCGCGATGGCCGCGACGCGGTCTTAAAGGACATAAAAGAAAATCGCCACAAAATGCAGCAAGCTCCCGGCAATCACGAACAAATGCCAAATCCCGTGGGCATGCCGCAGCCGGTGATCGAGGGCAAAGAAGATAATGCCCACGGTGTACAAAATCCCGCCCGCCGCCAGCCACGCAAACCCCGCCGTGCCCAACGCCGCCAGCAATGGCTTGACCGCCACCAGCACGATCCAGCCCATCACCGCGTAAATCACGATCGACAGAATCCGCGCTTCCGAGCGCGGCTTGATCTCTTGCAGGATGCCGATCAGCGCCAGCCCCCAGACAATCCCGAACAACGTCCAGCCCCACGGCCCGCGCAGGGTCACCAGGCAGAATGGCGTGTAACTGCCGGCAATCAGCAGGTAGATCGAAAAGTGATCAACCTTCTGCATAATCGCTTTCTTGCGCCCGCGCACGCTGTGGTAAACCGTCGAGGCGCTGTACAGCACCATCAAGGTAAAACCGTAAATCGCCACGCTGACAATCTTCCACGGACTGCCGTCCATGCTGGCGATGACCAGCATCCACACCACCCCGACCGTTGCCGCCACGGCCCCGACCAAATGCGTCCAGGCGTTCAATCGTTCCCCGTGATACATGCAGTGCTCACCTCAAAATTCACTGCAACATCGCGCAAACTGTAGGAGCTGTCGAGTGAAAAGAGGCGGCTCGACGAAGAATTGACCCTGAAAAAACTCGAGGTGTTCCTGGCCTTCATGCGCACCGGCAATCTGGCCCGTGCCGCCGCCGAGTTGCAAACCAGCAACGTCAGCGTGCACCGAGCGATCCACTCCCTGGAAAGCGCCCTGCGCTGCCCGCTGTTCAAACACGAAGGACGCAACCTGACGCCACTGGAAAGCGCTTACGTGCTCGAAGAACGAGCACAGAAGCTGATTCAGGACGTGGTCGAAACCGTGCGCCTGACCCGCGAAGCCGCAGGCTTTTCCGCTGAACGCTTCAAGCTCGGTTCGCTGTATTCACTGACGGTGAAGACCGTGCCGCAGCTGATCATGGGCCTGAAAATCCGCCGCAGCGAACTTAACATCGACTTGATCCTCGGTTCGAACTTCGACCTGCTGTACAAGCTCAAGAACATGGAAGTAGACGCAATCCTGGTATCGCTGGACGAGAGCGTCAACGACCCGGACTGTGAGCAGATACCACTGTTTTCGGATGACATTTTTCTCGCCACGCCAGCGGATTCGAAGTTTGCCCAACGAACCGAAGTCGACCTGGCCGAAGTGCGTGATGAGACGTTTATTACCCTGACGCAGGGCTTTGCCACGCACCAGGACGGTAATCGGGTGTTCAAGCAGGCGGGGTTTGAGCCGAAAGTGGCGATGCAGGTCAACGACATCTTCACCCTGCTGAGCATGGTCAGCTCAGGGGTGGGTTATGCGTTGCTGCCGGGAAGGATTGCGGCGGTGTATGAGAACCGGGTGAAGCTGATTCCGTTGCAGGAACGCTATCGGTTGCAGCAGCACATTGGCGTGGTGTTCTTGAAGGCCAAGGAGCGCGATCCGAACATGCTGGCGTTGTTGGCAGAGTGCCGGATGTACGCCAATCGCCAGGCCTGAAATCGTGTCGCCCCCTTCGCGAGCAAGCCCGCTCCCACATTGGAATGCGTTCCCCTGTGGGAGCGGGCTTGCTCGCGAAGGCGGCCGATCACTCAATAGAGAAATCAGCCCCTAGCCGACAATCCCGCGAACAATGAAGTACAACAACGAAGGCCCCAGCAAGCAGCCAAGCCCGGTGTGGAACGTCGCCGTCAACGCGCCATATGGCACCAACCGCCGATCCGTCGCCGCCAGCCCGGCCGTCACGCCGCTGACCGTACCGGCCAACCCGCCAAACACCATCGCCGAACGCGGATTATCCAGGCCCATCCAGCGCGCCGCCATCGGCGTGCCGACCATCACCAGAATCGCCTTGATCAACCCGGTGGCAATCGACAACGCCATCACATCGGAACTGGCGCCAATCGCTGCCCCGGTCACTGGCCCGACGATGTAGGTCACCGCTCCCGCGCCGATGGTAGTCATGCTGATCGCATCACGATAACCAAACGCCCAAGCCATGCTCGCGCCGACAATGAACGGCAAAATGGTGCCCAGCAAAAGCGCAATCACACCAATCAACCCGGCCTTTTTCGCTTCGGTGGCCTGAACTTCGAATGCAGTGGCGACAATGGCAAAGTCGCGCAGCATTGCGCCGCCCATCAAACCAATGCCCGAGAACAATGTCAGGTCCGCAAGGCCTTTTTGCCCGCCGGTCATGGTTCCGCCAACCCACGCCAGGACCAGCCCGATAACAATGGCAATCGCCGAGCCGTGAATCCTCCCGAATGTCAGCCGCTTCGACAAGACAACCGATACCCACATGATTACGCCAACAAATGCGAACGCGGTGACCAGACTGTTCGTGGTCAGGCCTTTCTCGATGGATTCCCACATATCAACGACCTCCTACAGGTGTGCCGACCGGGGTAATGTCCACCGGTTCATCGGGCAAGGGTTCGCCTTTATGCGTCCGGCTGATCAAGGCGATGGTGCAGCCACAGAGCACCACCGAGCCGATCGCCGCGAGCACCGCCACTGGCCCGCCATGCAAGGCCGTCACCACGTTTTGTTGCGCGGCCATCGCGACCACTACCGGAATGTACATGGCGCCCCAGAAACCGACGCCCATCTCGCAGTCCTTGGTCATGCCGCCGCGCTTTTGCATCCACAACCGCGCGCAGATCAGCAGGATCATCGCGATCCCGACCCCGCCAACGTTGGATTTAACGCCCAGCAACATGCCAAGCGCATCGCCCATGATCACTCCCGCCAGCGTACAGATCGCCAACAGCGCCACACCGTAAATAATCATTGTTGTAGTCCTCAAAGTGCATCGTCGAATGTTGTTTTTTTTGTTCGAAGGCCTGAGTCGGGATCTAAGGTTGGCGGCTTCCCTCCTCACGCAACAGCGCCTGCAAGGTATCGAGCCGCGCACCGTCGAAGGCAATCACGGTGCCCTGCTCGAACAACCGGCGCGCCAGCCCGGTCAGCACCGCACCGGGCGGCAGTTCGATCTGTAGACGTACACCGCGCTCGTAAGCGCTTTGCACGGTGCCGCGCCAATCAACGACGCGGCACATGTTGAAAGCCAGGTCGTCGCGCAAGGCTTCAATGTTGATGACGGGCCGGGCGCGGCTGCCGCTGAGGTAACCCAACGACGGCGTTTTCAGCGGCACCTTGGCAAAAGCTTCGGCCAGGGTTTTAGCCGGCGCATCCAGCAGCGGACAATGGGACGGCACACTGACCGCCAGCCGTTTGGCCAGACCTGCACCGCTACGTTTCGCCAGCACCGCCACCGCGTTCATTGCCCCGTCGCTGCCGGCAATCACTATCTGGTTATCGGCATTGATATTGGCCAGGTACACCGGCGTGTCGACGCTATGAACCTGTGCCAGCAAGCCTTCCACTGTGGACAACTCCAGGCCGATGATCGCGGTCATGCCGTAGCCCTGTGGATAAGCCTGCTGCATCAACTCACCGCGCAGGCTGACCAGGTGCAGCGCATCGCTGAAACTCAAGGCACCCGCCACCACCGCCGCCGGGTAAGCGCCGATGGACAATCCGGCCACGTAATCCGGCGCCATGGCTAATTGGCGTGATGCCGCCACACCGGCGATCAACAGACACAGCTGGACCGCACGGGTCGACTTCAAGGCCTCGGCGCCATCCAGCAACAAAGCGTCTTCGCCGAGCACTTCACTCGCCTCGTTCACCGTCTCGCGCGGCAAACGCTGGAGCATGCCTGGCTGCTGCGCGCCCTGGCCGGGGAACACCAGCAAACTGCTCATGCGGCTTGCTCCTGCGGATTCCACGGATCGCTCACCAGACAGGCTTCACTGACATTTTTCAACAACACACGACGTGCCGAACCGGCCCATTCGCGCAGGGCCACAGCGCCAAACGGCGTCTGCAACTGCATGTCCACCGGGCACACAGCCGCATCAAGAACCTTAACCAGTGCCTGCGCCTGAGAACGCTCCAGCGCTTGCGGCGTGCGCAGAATCAAGTCGAGATCACTGCCCTCGTGCAACGCAACAAAGCCGCTGGCCAATTCAAACCCGGCGCTGCCGCTGACACCCCACACCCAACCACAGTCATCGAGTATCGGCCGCAATTGATTGAGGGCGCGCAGTGCAGGCAAGTCCCGATCCGTCGAAACGTGACAAAGGTCTTCCGGTTTGACCCGCCGCTGAATCCCATCGGCCGACATCACCGTCGCATAACGCTGTTCACGCAAGCGCCCACGCACGCCGACCGCGACCAGACCCGGCGCGCTCACCGCACGCCGAACCACCACGGGCTGCCCCGCGCTTAGCGATTCGCTCACCCACGCAGGCGCGTCCGCAGGCAACTGTTCCAGGGTCATCCCCCAGAGCAGATCGTGGGCCATAAGCGTGTTCACCACTGCGCTCTCAACAGTTGGCGAACCTTGCTCGACGCCCCGCGATTGCTCGCACCCAAGCGGCTGCTCAGATCGCAACCGTGGGCAGCTACATCGCCAATCGCCTGATTCAGGCATTCAGCCACCCGCGCCAGATCGGCTGCCGTCGGCTGCTCAATCTGTTCCACCGACAGGGTTTCCCACAACAAACCGAGACTGGCGTAGCTGTCGATGTCATAGGCCATCGGCGGTACGCTCGCGGCCAGCGCTTCAAGTTCTTCAACGCTGCGCAAGGTCACCCGCGCCACCGAGGCCTTGCCCATCGCATGCACCATCACACCCGGATCACGTAGCGCGATCAGTCGATTGGCCTGATAACCATGGGCCAGAAATGCGCCTGACATTGCCTTGCCCACCAGCAAACCAATCACCGCATGACCGGCCAAACGGGCGCGGGCATAACTGTCTGCCGCTCCGGCCAATGCCTGGTGAATGCCGAGGGCTTCTTCACGTCGACCATAAGCCTGGCTCGGCACATCGACGATGGCGATCAAGGCACGCTTGTGCGGTTTATCCACGTCAGCGGCGATCACTTCATCCACAGCCTTGGCCAAACCCCAGCCTTCCAGCAAACCAACTTCACCATTGCGAGCGCGGACGAAACGGTTGTCGGGGTCGGCAACCACTGCAATAAACCGCACCGGTTGGTCGCCCAATACTCCGTCGGCCACCTTCAAAGAAGCAGGCAAACCATCAATCGGGTTCGCACCGGTACTCAAGGCGTTGAACCAGTTCAAACCTCTCAGCGAGTAAGTGCTCATGAGCGCTCTCCTTGATACAGATCGCGAACCACTGACGGCTCGATTTGCGGTTCAGCGTCCAGCCGCGCCAAACGTTGCAGGAACAACCCGGCCTGTTGGCTACGGTGCTGCGCCGGCAAACCTTGCTTGAGCAATTCGCACACCTGCTGCTGAATCTGCGCCACATCATCGGCGCTATAACGATCCACCAAACCGCTGGCGAAACGCTGCTCGCCGCCGGTCAGGCTCCAGATGAAAGGACGGTCGCGGGAGTCGTATTCCTCAAGCCCGGCTTCCTGTTCGATGACTTGCGGGCCGTTCAGGCCGAGGCGCGCTTCCTGGGTCACCAGCAAATAACTGCACAACCCGGCGGCAATCGACATCCCGCCAAAGCAGCCGACACTGCCGGCCACCACACCAATCACCGGTTGGTATTGGCGCAGATCGACAATTGCTGCATGGATATCGGCGATCGCCGCCAGCCCGAGGTTGGCTTCCTGTAAGCGCACACCACCGGTTTCCAGYAGCAGCACGGCGCGGGTTGGAATGCCGTTGCGGTTGTCTTCAGCGGCCAGTTCCAGCGCACCGGCAATCTTCGCCCCGCCGACTTCACCGAGGCTGCCGCCCTGAAACGCACCTTCGATGGCGGCGATGACCACCGGCAATCCACCGATGCTGCCCTTGGCGATCACTACGCCGTCATCGGCTTGCGGCACCACGCCCTGGCGCTCCAGCCATGGCGACATGACCCGCTGAAACGGGTCGAGCAACTCGCGGAACGTGCCGCTGTCGAGCAAGGCCTTCGCCCGTTGCCGAGCACCGAGTTCGACGAAGCTGCGTCTTTGCAGGTATGGCTGCGAGAGTTCTGCGCTGTCAGTCATGGCTGATCTCCTCAAAGCCTTGCTCCAGACGCAAGCGCACCACGCCCGGTGTCGCGCCGAAATCGTGGATATCAATCGCCATCGCCGGCGGTGTCTGACCGTCGAACATACGCGCGAACAGATGTTGCCAGCGCTGCTGCGCGCCGTTGACCGAGGTCTGCACATTAATGGTCAGCTTGCCGGCCTGACCCGGTTCGATCAGCACTTCCAGATCGCCCGAGCCGACACAGCCCACCAATGTGCGACCGCGTGGCGGCTGCCCGGCGGGGAATTCAAAAGATAAGGTTTCCATCAAAAAACTCCCTGGATAAGGCTGTCAGCCGACTCTATGCGGTCGATGAACAGGCAGGCTGCGAGCAAGTCGGCAGCACCACCGGGCGAGGCATTCAACGCGATTAATTGTTCATCCAACTCATGCAAACGGCGGCGACCGGCGAGGCTGGCGCTGCCACCCGCGTCGAGTACGGCCTGGGCGCCAAGTTGCATGGTTTGCAGGCCCTCTTCACCCGCTCGGTAGAGCACGCAGGTATCGGCCAGTCGGGTCATGATCGCCAGCAAGGCATCGAGCCGGGCGTTCTGTTCACCGTGGCCGGCGGCGCGGCTGTGTTTGAGCTGCGGCAATGCCCGTTGAACCACAGAAGGGAAACCGAGTTGTGCTTCTTCACGGGCACCGCGGGCGCCGTAACGCTGGGCGACTTGGGCGCCGTGGCTTAGAGGTCGTGGTGCGTAACGGTCTTCGAGTAACGCCAGGCGTGCGGCGCGCAGGTTGATGGAACCGGCCGGCTCAAGCGCCGCAGCAGTGACCAACAGGCCCAGAGCCCAGATCGCCCCGCGATGGGTATTCACACCGCCCGTGGTGGCGAGCATCGCTTGCTCCCCTTCCCGGCCAATCCGTCCCACCGCTTCGCGCAGCGGCAAACCGATTTCGCCAAATTCGATAGCGGCTTCGGCCATTTCCTTGAACGCGGGCCAGAGTGACAACGCCGAGGCGTGCATCAGCCCCAGGTGCAAATCGGTGTGCGCGCCGTTGCCACGACGGTCGACCAGCGCCGGTTTCGGCGACAGGTCCGCTTCGTCTATCAGCGCATCCACGGCCAGGTCCGCCAAACGCTCGGCCAGAGTCAAGGTTTTCGGTTGCAGGTTAAGTGCGTGCATTACCAGCTCCTGAACTTGGCGGGCGGGTTGTAAAGGCCACCGGACCACTCGACCAGATCCGCCACGCTTTTCGCTGCGAGCAGTTCGCGGGTGGCGTCGGTGCGGCGGATGCCGAGGTCTTCTGGCAAGGCAATCAACCCTTCGCGGCGCATGCGCGCGGTGTCTTTCGGGTTGTGGCGCAGGCCGATGGCGGTCACCCCGGCGACGGCGGCAATCATCGCCTGGCGTTCTTCCAGCGAACGCGCCTTGTACAGATACGCGATGCCTTCTTCGGTCAGCAGGTGGGTGACGTCATCGCCGTAAATCATGATCGGCGCCAGCGGCATACCACTTTTCTTTGCCACTTCCACCGCGTCGAGGGTTTCGACGAAGGTCGGTTTTCCGCCCTCCTGAAAGGTCTCGACCATTTGCACCACGAGCTTTTTACCGCGTTCGAGCAAGGCTTCAGGCGCATCGTCATGGCGCATGTCGAGCCAGGCCGGCGTGCCATGACGGCGACCGCGCGGGTCATGGCCCATGTTCGGCGCGCCGCCAAAACCGGCGAGGCGTCCGCGGGTCACGGTGGAGGAATGACCATCGCCATCGACCTGCAGGGTCGCGCCGATGAACAGGTCCACCGCGTATTGCCCCGCCAGTTGGCAGAACATCCGGTTGGAACGCAGCGAGCCATCGCGCCCGGTGAAGAACACGTCCGGCCGGGCGGCGATGTAGTTTTCCATGCCCAGTTCGGTGCCGAAGCAATGCACGCTTTCGACCCAGCCGCTTTCAATGGCCGGGATCAAGGTCGGGTGCGGATTGAGCGTCCAGTTGCGGCAGATTTTGCCTTTGAGTCCGAGGGATTCACCGTAGGTTGGCAGGATCAATTCGATCGCGGCGGTGTTGAAACCGATGCCGTGATTCAGGGACTGCACGTTGTGTTTTTCGTAAATGCCGCGGATCGCCATCATCGCCATCAGCACGTGTACGGGCTTGATGTGCCGTGGGTCGCGGGTAAACAGCGGTTCGATGTAGAACGGCTTGTCCGCCACCACCACAAAATCGACCCAAGAGGCTGGGATGTCGACGCGAGGCAGGTCCGTTACGTCGTCCACCAATTGATTGACCTGAACGATGACGATGCCGTCGCTGAACGCAGCCGGTTCGATCAATGCGGGAGTGTCTTCGGTACTCGGCCCGGTGTAGATGTTGCCGGCGCGGTCGGCCATGAAGCCGGCGGAAAGCACGACGTTGGGAATCAGGTCGACCACCAGCCGCGCATAGAGCTCGATATAGGTGTGGATCGCGCCGACTTCCAGCAGACCGTCTTCCAGCAACTGGCTGATGCGCAGGCTTTGGGTGCCGGCGAAGGAGAAGTCGAGCTTGCGGGCGATGCCGCGTTCGAACAGGTCCAGATGCTCGGCGCGGCCGACGCTGGGCATGATCATGTGCAAATCATGCAGCTTGGCGGGATCGGCCTTGACCAGAGAGCGTGAAAGGAAATCCGCCTGCTTCTGGTTATTGCCCTCCAGCACCACGCGGTCGCCGGGCAGGATCAAGGCTTCCAGCGCCGCGACGATTTTGTCGGTGGGCAGAACCACACCGTCGGCGAGATCCTTGACCAACGCCAGACGCCGCTGCTTTTCGCTGCGCCGCCGCGTCCATCGCGAGTCGGGGGATATTGTTGTTGTCATGACCACTCCACGGGTTCGCTTTCGTGGGAGTCACCTTAGGAGTGTTGGGTGGGGGCATCAATCAAGCTGAGTGGTGGATCGTTACGGTCAGGGTAACGATAAGACAACCCCCGGTGGCGAGGGAGCTTGCTCCCGTTCGGCTGCGCAGCAGTCGTAAACCATTCCTCGCTGTGCACCTGATGCACATCGCTAACAGGATTTTGGGCCGGTTCGCGCCCCCAGCGCGAGCAGGCTCGCTCCCACAGGGGATTTGTGTGCACCGCAGATCCAATGTGGAAGTGAGCCTGCTCGCGATGGGGCCAGAACAATCACCGCAGATCTAAGTATTACGACGGATTTCCCCCCATCAGGTTGATCTTTTCCTGCTGTGCCACCCGCACGACAAAGCTGTTTTCAGCCGCCAGTTTTGCGGTCCAGTCGTCGGGGGTGTAGAGCGTCGGGTTGAGGACGCGGCCCAGTTGTTCTTCCAGTGGCATGAGCCGCTCCATCACTTCACTGTAGTGGAGGCTTTCGCCGATCAGCATGAGATCAATGTCACTGGATGCGTTTGCCGAATCCTTGGCAATTGAACCGTACACAAATGCCCAGGTGATCTGCTCGGCAAAGGGTTGCAGCGCCTGGCGTAAAGGCTCGGCAATACCAAAAGTCTTGCGGACGATGCCTGACAGTTCGGCATAGATCGGGCATTGCGGATTGGCTTGATAGTGGGTCTGGTTGCCCTGACGGCTCAGGGTCAGCACGCCGGCCTGCTGCAACCGATCCAGCTCGCGCATGAGGCTGCCTTTACCCACTTGAGCCCAGCGGGCGATTTCGTTGGCGTAAAAACTGCGGTCGGGTTTGCCGAACAACAAGCCCAGCACTTTTTGCTGAGTGGTCGTGAACAGGGCTTCGCTGAGGGAAAGGTTTTTCACAGTGGCAACCGATGAGTCCCAAAAAGGGAACGATAGGTCCCTTTTTGGGACTTTTCAACTTTCGCCGGTCGATTGGGGTTTTGTGTTTAAAAGTTTGTACGCAGGAAGGATTCGAGGCTACACAGTCCGGCGGCGCCGCCTACAGCAATGCCGGAATCCGCTGACTGGTGGGGTTTTGCGCTGAGCTTTATCGTTTGTGGGTCGCTGCCAAATCAGCGACCGGGCCTGGAATCCCGAGGTGTAGAAGGCGCAATAGCGCCCCTCATGACGTATGCTGCGCACCTTTAATGTGTGTACTCCGTTATGGCGGCTGTGCGCGGGAGACCTTCGGGTCTACCGGGTTTTCTCCACCTCGGGTTCCAGCCCGCGTACAGCTGCCACCCCTTCGGCTGGAACCGAGGGAGCAGCTGAAAATCATTACTGGAGATTCACTATGTTCAAAGCCACTCCCAATCCCCCGGAAACCGACACCGGTTCCGACGCATCCCTCGAAGCCGAAAAACTCAAGGAAGCCGCCGACCGCGCCTTCTCCTATTACTTTCCCCCTGCTCGCGACAAACCATCGAAACGCCGTAACAAATCCCAGCTCTTCACTGTATGCCCCGACATCGACGCCGAAGCCCTGCTGGCCAACGCCTCCGAAGACATGCTGTCGATCAGCGCGATTGCTGCCGATCTGGCGGACGATGTGGAAGGCTCACGCCGCTCGGTCGCCTTGGCGATCAGCCGAATGGCGGATGGCGTGCAGTTGTTGGTGGAGCGGGCGCTGGACCATTACGAGGCGTTGCAGATGCAGATGCGCGCTCAGGCCAAGGTTTAGCCGTTAGATTTGTGGTGAATTGAAGGTCGCCATCGCGAGCAAGCTCGCTCCCACATTGGATTTGCGGCGTACACAAAACCTGTGGGAGCGAGCCTGCTCGCGAAGGCGCCAGTCAGACCAACCCGGCACTCACCAGTAACTCCTCAAGCGCCAGTAAGTCCGGCACCTTGGCCACTTGCTCCCCCACCTGCACCGCCGCCTGCTCCAACGAACACAGCGGCACATCGACATAGCTCAACTGACTGTCGAGCTTGCATGACCGGGGGATTCCCTGCACCAGCAATGCAATGAACTTCAACGCGGGCCGACCGCCCAGCGCATTGAGAATCACGATCCGCGCCCGCTCGCCGATCACGACTTTATTGCCGCAGGCCGATTCAAAACTCAGCAATGGAATCTGCCGGTCGCGCCACTTCACCAACCCCAGGTACCACGGTGGCGTATCGAGATCGAACGCCCCCGGCTGATAGTCGATCAGCTCCGCCACCGCGACGTTGGGCAGGATCAGGTTGCGGTCGGCCAAGGGCAGCAACAGGCCGGTGATGTTGCTGGTGCGATGCTCAAGCATGGGTTTTGCTCCAGAGGGCAATGCTTTCGAGCAGCACCGATTCCTGGTACGGCTTGCCGAGGTAATCGTTAACGCCGATGGCCATCGCGCGGTCGCGGTGTTTCTGGCCGGTGCGTGAGGTGATCATGATGATCGGCAGGTGCTGCAAACGCTCGTCGGCACGTACTTGGGTCGCGACTTCGAAGCCGTCCATGCGCGGCATCTCGATGTCCAGCAGCATCAGGTCCGGCAGGTGCTCTTCGAGCAGCAGCATGGCGTCGATCCCGTCCTTGGCGGTCAGCACGTTCATGCCGTGGCGTTCGAGCAAACGACTGGTGACCTTGCGCACGGTCACCGAGTCATCGACCACCATCACCAGCAACGGTTTGTGTGGTTCGACCTCGGCGTCCTGAATCTGCGCCTGTTGCGGCGCAGGCGCCTGCATGGCGCGGATCAGCGCCAGCAAATCAAGAATGAGCACCACCCGGCCATCGCCCAGAATCGTCGCGCCGGACAAGCCCTGCACCGCCGCGAACTGCGGGCCGAGGCTTTTCACCACGATCTCGCGCGTTCCGGCCATGGAATCGACCTGCACGGCAATGTGCCGCTCGTTGCATTGCACCAGCAACACCGGCAACGGCAGGTTTTGGCCCAGTAGTTTCGGGCGGGTGCTGGTTTTCAGCAACTCACCGAGGTAGCACAACTCATAGTCCCGCCCGGCGTACTTGTACCTTGGAGGATCGAGTCGGTAATGCCCTTCAAGTTCGTTGGGCAGCACACGGATGATGCCGTCGATGGTGTTCAGCGGGATCGCATACTGATCTTCAAAGCACTGCACCATCAGTGCGCGGTTGACCGACACGGTGAACGGCAGGCGAATCCGGAAATGCACGCCCTGCCCCGGCACCGAGTCGATGACCATCGTGCCGCCGAGCTGGCGGACTTCTTCATGGACCACATCCATGCCGACGCCCCGTCCGGAAATCTGGGTGATCTTCTCGGCCGTGGAAAACCCCGGTTGCAGGATAAACTGCAGCACGTCGCGATCACTGATGTCGGCATCCGCGGCCAGCAAGCCGCGCTTGATCGCCTTGCGCCGCACCGCGTCCAGCGGCACGCCGGCACCGTCGTCGCGGATGTCGAAAATCATGTCGCCGCCCTCGCGGGACAAGTCGAGTGTGATCCGCCCCTGGGCCGGTTTGCCGGCCGCGATTCGCACTTCGGCCGATTCCAGACCGTGGTCCACGGCGTTGCGCAGCATGTGTTCCAGCGGCGGCGCCATACGCTCGAGCACGTTGCGGTCCATCTCGCCTTCAGCGTTGCCGACGATGAATTCCACGTCCTTGCCCAGTTCGCTGGAGACCTGCCGTACGATGCGCTTCAAACGCGGCAGCACCCGCTCGAACGGCACCATGCGCGTGCGCATCAGGCCTACTTGCAACTCGGTATTGATGCGGCCCTGCTGTAGCAGCAGGTTTTCCGCGTCCTGATTGCGTCGGTCGAGGGTTTCCTTCAGATCCAGCAAGTCAGAGGCCGATTCGAACAGCGCGCGCGACAGTTGTTGCAATTGCGAATGACGGTCCATTTCCAGCGGGTCGAATTCTTCGTAGCCCAAGCGTTCGGCGTCGACTTGCTGGCGGCTGAGTATGCGTCCCTGGGTTTCGGTATCCAGCCGGCGCAATTGGTCGCGCATCCGCTCGATGGTGGTTTCCATCTCGCTCAGGGTGACCTGCGCATCGTTGACCTGCTGCTCGATACGGCCCCGGAAAATTGACGTTTCGCCGGCCAGATTGACCAGGTCGTCGAGCAGTTCCGCCGAGACCTTGACCATGTCGGCGCCCGCTTCCGCTTGTAACGCGGGCGTCTCTGGCTTGGCGGCGGGCGTCACACCGGCCGGCTGGAGTACGGCCGGATGGCTGAAATTCTTGATCGCGTCGATCAGTCGGTCAGCGGGCGGCAATGGCTGCCCTGCGCGGGTCGCATCGAGCATCTGCGCCAATCGGTCGTGACTGTTTTGCAACAACGTGAACAGGGCCGCGCTCGGTTGCAGCGAGCCTGCCGAGAGGCTTTCGTAAAGAAACTCCAGCTCATGGGCAAGGTCGCCAATCGGCACGATTTCGACCATTCGCGCACCGCCCTTGAGCGTGTGCAGGTCACGCAACAGGGTTTCCATTTCTTGTCGGTTCGACGGTTCGGCTTGCCAGCGCACGAGCGCGGCGCCGGAGTTTTCGATGATGTCGAAACCTTCCTCGAGGAAGATCTCCAGCAACTCGGGATCATGCCCCGGCGAATCCTTGACCTGCGCGGGCTCCGCCGCTTCAGTGGCGCTGGCATGGCTCTGACGAAACTCGCGAATCGCCTCGATCAGCTCGCCCGGGTTCCCCAACGGCTGCTGATTCTGCAACTGCTCCAGCAGCACCGCGAGACGGTCATGGCTGTGCTGCAGCAACTGCGCCAGGCTTTCACTGTGGCTGTAACGGCGGTCGACCAAGCCTTCGTACAGGCTTTCCAATTCATGGGCGAGGTCACCGACCGGCTGGACTTCAGCCATCCGCGCCCCACCTTTGAGGGTGTGCAAATCCCGCTGCAAGGATAACAGCGGTGCGGCGTTGTCCGGGTCGCTCAACCAGCGTTGCATCGCGTGGCCGGCGCTTTCGAGGATATCCACCGCTTCTTCGAGGAAGATCGAAACGATTTCGTCATCCAGATCTACCTGGGTCGCCGCTTGCTCCAGTTCAGCGGTGGCGCTGCCCAGCTCGCGGATGCTCAGGGTACGGCTGCCATCACTGCGAATCAGGCCCATGGACGACGGATCAAGGCTTTCATCCAGCAAACCGCGCAAGGCCCGTATGCGTTCCGGTTGCGGGCTGATTTCCTGGCCGGCGGCCAGTTCATCCAGCATGTTGATCAACGCTTCGTGAGCCAGTTGCGCCTCATGAAAAAACCGCTCGCTGACCGCCAGGCTGCTCTCTTCCACCGCGCCGTACAGGTCGAGCAAGGCTTCGCAGAGCGCATCCACCGGATGCAAATCGGCGAGGTGCGCGCCTTCGCCGAGGGTGGTCAGATCATCGAGCAGTGCGGTCAGTTCCTGACGCTCGCCGGGACGCTGCTGCCAGCGCTGCAACAGGCTTTCGGCGTCCAGCAGGATGTCCATGCCTTGGGACAGGAAGTTGTTGATCAGCTGCGGATCGCGCTTGGCTCGCAGCGAGGTATTGGGCGTGCTCGACAGGGTTTGCAGACGCTCGGCGAGTAACGACCGGGTGCGTTCGATCAATGGGCCGGCGCCGCGTATCTGCGCCAACGGATCCGTTTTGAGCTGTCGCAACCCGAGCCGGAACAACCCTTCGGCTTCCAGCAACAACTCGACTTCGTCCAGATCCAGTGCGATCAGGTGCGCCTTGTACTCGCGGGCGAGTTGATCCAGAGCCGTCGCCAGCTCGGCAATCGGCAAGACCCCGGCCATCGAGGCACTGCCCTTGAGCGTGTGCAACGCCCGCTGCAACTCGTCGCTGGCCTGAAGTGGCACATGCTCGGCGGCCTGATCGAGAAAGCGGATGAGGCTGGCCAGATGGGTTTCGGCTTCTTTGCGGAAGATCTCCAGCAACAGCGGGTCAAGGGCTGCCACGTCCTGGGTATCTTCATCGCTGGCCGGCGCATCGCCCTTGGCAAGGGCATGTGCGCGTGCGGCTAACTGGTCGGCATCATTGCGCTGACGCTGGGCATTGTCGGCGTATTCGGCCACCAGTTCCGGCAGTAAATTCAATGTATCCGTCAACAGTTGCTGCACGGTAGCCCCTGGCGCGACGCTGTCCTCCAGCACACGGTTGAGCAAGTTTTCCATCGCCCAGGCCAGCTCGCCCAGCACCAGTGCCCGGACCATCCGGCCACTGCCTTTCAAGGTATGAAAGGATCGGCGCAATTCGCTCAGGGCCGACTTATCGTCGGGGTTGGCCGCCCAGCGCGGCAAGTATTCCTGGAGTATATCCAGGACTTCATCGGTCTCTTCGAGAAAGACTTCGCGCAGTTCATCGTCGACCGGTTCTTCACCGGCGGGGGGCGGCAACAGGCTGTCCGGTGTGGTCAATGCAGGCGGATTGACGGAAGACACGGGACTGGTCAGCACATCGGCCAGCGACTGCACGATCTCGGGGTCATCGAGCTCCTGCATTTCCTGCATGACCTGGGCTTCGCTCGGGCTGAGGACCTCGTCGAGCATTGGCACCTGCCGTTCGCTGGGGAAAAACCCAAGCGACGCCAAACTCTTCTCGGCGACGTCGAGCAGTTGTTCACCCGGCGCTTCCGGATCGTCGCCAAGGCGCTCCAGGTAATACTCGATGCTGGTGACCACGTCGGCCAGGCTGTCCAGCTCCTGCCAATCGGGTTGGTCCGGCTCCAGCAGCAAATGCTCGCGAATGAAGTGATTGCAGGTTTCGATCAGGCTCGCCGCACGGCTCAACGGGATCATCGACAAGGCGCCACGCACCTGAGTCAGCAAGGCCGGCAACGCCTGCAAATGCTGGCGATCCCAGTCGGCATCGATGTAGTCGACGATCATGTCCTTGGCCTGTTGCAGGCAGATGCGCGCCTCACGAATGACGATCTGGTGGATCTGCGTCAGGTCAGTGGTCGGCAGTCGACTTTCTTCCAGACTCTCGGGCTCTACCGTGCCCATCATGCCGGCCAGATTGGCTTCGACGTAGAGCAAGGCGCCCGCGACGTCCATGAGGATCGCGTCGTTGGGTTCGCGCTGGCCCTGAACCAGGCTCAGCACCACCGCCAGTTGATCGATGATGACTTTGCGCGGCTGGCCAAACCCCAGCACCGCCAGAGTGTCGGCGATTTGCCGCAGCGGCGCCAACAGGCTGTCGAGGTCCGAGGTGTGCTGGCGGTCGCTGCGCACGAACAGGTCCAGGCGCTCCTTGACCCGCACCAGCTCTTCACAAAGCGCAGCCAGCACCGAGCGCATGGCATCGCGGTCGGGGCCGGCCAGCCGTGCCCGTTCTTCATCGACCATCGCGCTGTCGGGCAACGCGTCGTCCAGTGAGTAGCGATCTTTCATGGTCAGCATCTGCCCGGTGGGATGATCGGCCTTGGCAATGTAGAACAGCAAACTCTTGAGCAACTCCGGCGGTGCCGGTTTATTGATTGCGTGGATGCCTTGTTCGAGCAAACGCTTGAGTTCATGGTCAGCCTCCTTGAACAGGCTGCGCAGCGCCGGGCTGTTGGCTATCACGCCGGCGCGCATACCTTCGACCAGCGCCGAGGCGACTTGCCACAGCGGACTCAGAGGCGCTTTGGCGCACAGCCCTTCAAGGCGTGAAAAAACCTTCGCCAGATAATCGAGGTGGGTGTGGTCATCCTGCTCCCGCAGCAACCCGACCAGCGCCATCTGCAGCATCTGCCGCAATTTTCCCAGCACATTGTCGAAATCCGCAGGCTCCAGCAGTGCCAGCGCTGCGTTGTCCAACGGTAGCAGCTCTACGAGTTGCGGGCTGAACAGGCTGGTTTCCGAGAGCAGGGTTTCCCCCCGGGCACTGCGCAAATCGTTGAGCAGCGGCAACACCACCAAGGGCAGGTCACGGCGCGCACCCTGCACCCGGTCGAGGTATATCGGCAGCTGCCCGAGGGCTTGCATCAACAGGTGCAGCGCCTCGTCACGGTAGCTGATGCGGTTGTGCTGCAGGGCGCGGGTCAACTGTTCCATCTCTTCGGCGAGCAGGGCCGCACCGTAGAATTCGACCATCTGCAAACTGCCGTGCACCTGATGGATATACGCCTGGCATTCGCTCAAGGCGTACAACGCCTGCGGGTCATCAAGCAGGGTTTCGATAGCTTGATGGGCCAGCTTCAGCGTTTCGGCAATCTCGCCTTTGACCCATTCGAGGGCCACATAGTCGTGCCGATCACCCATAACCACTCCAGTCCCTACGCCAATCAAAAATCATACGCCTGTGGACGGTTCACGCTTTGTCTGCCGCCTGCGCCTTGGCGGCCGGCAAGGTGAAGCCGGACACCGAACGCCGCAGCTGACTGGCCATTTTCGCCAGGTTGCCGATGCTCTCGGCGGTGGCAGTGGAGCCGGACGAGGTCTGCGAGGTGATCTGTTGAATCACGTTCATCGTCAGGGAAATCTGCCCGGCCGAAGAGGTTTGTTGCTGCGCGGCGTTGGAAATACTCTGGATCAACGCGGCGAGGGTCTTCGATACGCCTTCGATTTCTTCCAGGGCCACACCGGCATCCTGCGCCAGACGCGCACCGCGCACCACTTCGGTGGTGGTCTGCTCCATCGAAATCACCGCTTCATTGGTGTCCGTCTGGATCGCCCGCACCAGGGTTTCGATTTGCCGGGTCGCGGCGGACGAGCGTTCGGCCAGGCGCTGGACTTCATCGGCCACCACCGCAAAACCGCGCCCGGCGTCACCGGCCATCGATGCCTGGATGGCCGCGTTGAGCGCGAGGATGTTGGTCTGATCGGCAATGTCATCGATCAGGCTGACAATATCGCCGATTTCCTGAGAGGACTCACCCAGACGCTTGATGCGCTTGGCGGTGTCCTGAATCTGCTCGCGAATGTTGTCCATGCCGTGGATGGTGTTGTGCACCACCTCGTTGCCCTTGTTGGCAATTTCCACCGAGCGCTCGGCCACGGCCGAAGACTCAGCAGCGTTGGCCGACACTTGGTCGATGGACTGGGCCATGTCGTTGATAGCCGTGGAGGCTTCGCAAATCTGCTGCGCCTGATGCTCCGAGGCTTGCGCCAGGTGCATGGCGGTGGCCTGGGTTTCCTGCACGGCGGCAGCCACCTGACCGGCAGTGAGGTTGATGGTCGCGACCAAGTCGCGCAACTGATCCACGGAATAATTGATCGAGTCGGCGATGGTCCCGGTGAAGTCTTCGGTTACCGAGGCGGTAACGGTCAAGTCGCCGTCGGCCAGGTCTTCGATTTCATCCAGAAGTCGCATGATCGCGGTCTGATTGCGTTCGTTTTTCTCGGCGGTTTCCCGAAGCTGGCGGTTGGTTTCGCGAACCATCACCAGGCCGATCAGGATGATCGACATGAGCGCCAGCAGACCCAGCACGTAACCGCCGATGGTGTCGACATTGCGCCCGCCGGCGAGGTTTTCGAAACCGATGGCCAGGTGCGAGGCTTCGTCGAGCAGGGTTTGCGACAGGGTGAAAATGTTGGTGGCTGACTCGCGGACCTTGAACAGTTCGGGCGAGGTTTCGAGGATTTCATCCACCGAACCGGAGACGAATTCGAACAGTTCGGAAATCTCGCTCAACCGGGCGCGGGCATCTCGGTCTTCGACCTGGCTGATCCTCAGCCCCACGTTGCCCTGAAGCATGCCGTTGAGCACCAGGCCGAAACGCGCGGCGTCGCGACCGAAGGCATCGGCGGCCTGCTGCGAGTTTTCGTCACCGGACAGCACGGTGTTCACCGCACCCAAAATACGCTCGGCCAGCAGCGATTGACGCTGGGCCACCGCAACCTGCGCAGCCGGCGCCCCACGTTGCAGGAGGATTTCGACGACTTTCTCGTACTCGACCTGCAACTGCGGCACGGTTTCGGCCAGGGTCGCGGCGACCTGATGCAGCGACAGCACAGTCTGTTCGCTGGAGAGGATCGCGTCGGTGTTTTTCAGCAAGCGCTCCCAATCGGCCTGCACGGCGCGCATTTCCGGGCGCACCGTGGATGGCGCGGGCGGCAGGCCGGTGGCCGGGTCGCCCTTCTTCAGGTAACCCCAACGCAGCGCAAAGTCATTGCGCGCATCGCTGAGCAATTTGAACGCAGCCGCTTTGCCGGCGGCGGCTTCGGTGGCATTTTTGGCGATGCGCTGGGACAGCACGCGCAGCTCACCGGCATGGCCGATGTACTGTTTGTCGTACGTGGCTTGGGTGTTGAGGTAAGCGAAATTGGCGAACAGCAGCATGATGAACACGATGAGCGCGATAAACAGCGCGACGATCTGCGAGCGGCTGCGCGATCCTTCTGGCTTGCCTGTTTTTGCTTTTATCATCGGTCCTCGCCTGTTAACCAACACCCTTTAATGCTTGCCGAAAACCCTGTGGGAGCGAGCCTGCTCGCGATTCAGGCGCCGCGGTGTCTCAGGAACACCGCGTTATCATTCAATCGCGAGCAGGCTCGCTCCCACAAGGGGCCGGGTTTATAGCGCGACATGCATAAAGCTTTGCGACTGCGCCAACGCAAACGGGCTGAACACTTGCCAGATCTGCTCACGCTGGAATCGGCCTTTGACGTACGCCGACATTGGCCCGCCCCACTGATCTGCCGGTTCCAGGCTGTCCTGGGCAAAATGCTGCAAGCCGAAGACTTCGTCGACCAGCAACCCGGCAAACACCTCGTCATGTTCCACCACCAACACCCGCCGCTGCTTGCGCGTCGCCGAGACTTCGTGGCCAAAGAAACCGTACAAGTCCATGATCGGCAACAATCGCCCACGCAGGTTGGCCACCCCTTTGACCCAGGGTTTGACGCCCGGCAACTGGGTGAAACGCGGTTCATGCAGGACTTCGCTGACTTCGCCCATCGGTGCGACATACCAACCCTCGCCCAAGCGAAAACCAATGCCGCTCCAACTGTCCTGCCGGGTCGGCTGCGACGGCAAATCCGCCGCCAGCAGACGGCAGCGCTGGTCGATCTGCAGCAGCAGTTCGAAAGCCGTCAGCGACTCGCTCATGGTCGGACGATCAACCGGCCAACACGTTGTTCAGGGTTTTGATCAGGGTCTCTTCATCGACCGGCTTGGTCAGGTAATCCCTGGCGCCCTGGCGGGTGCCCCAGACCTTGTCGGTTTCCTGATCCTTGGTGGTGATGATGATCACCGGGATGTGCCCGGTGTCCGGGTCTTTGGTCAGCTGGCGAGTCGCCTGAAAACCGTTGAGGCCGGGCATGACGATGTCCATCAACACGGCGTCGGGTTTTTCCTGACGGGCCAGGGCCACGCCGTCGGCACCGTTTTCGGCTTTCAACACTTCGTGACCGTGCTTTTCCAGCATGCCGGTCAGTTTGTACATTTCGGTCGGCGAATCATCGACGATCAGAATACGTGCCATGGTCTTCCCCATTCTTGTCGACGCCGGGCCCGCTGGCCGAGCATCACTGTGCGTGTCCTACTGCGGCAAAACGGCGGCGAAGCCCGGAACATGGGCCTGGATCGCGTTCAGCAGTTCTTCCTTGCTGAAAGGCTTGGTCAAAAACTGATCGGAGCCGACGATGCGCCCCTTGGCCTTGTCGAACAGCCCGTCCTTGGACGACAGCATAATCACTGGCGTGGACTTGAACGCACTGTTGTTCTTGATCAAAGCGCAGGTCTGATAGCCATCCAGACGCGGCATCATGATGTCGACAAAGATAATGCCGGGATGATTATCGGCAATCTTGGCCAGCGCATCGAAACCATCGATGGCCGTAATGACTTCACAACCCACATTCTTCAACAGCGTTTCGGCGGTGCGACGAATCGTCTTCGAATCGTCGATCACCATGACCTTCAAGGCGTTGGAATGCTGATCCATAAATGCTCTACCGTCGCCTTTGCGAATCAAATTGTCCGTTTTCCGGTTACCGGTGGCTCGAAACCCTTGATGTTCAAGGGCCCGCCCGACATGGCAGCCTTTTTAGCACAGTCTCCAAATGCAATCTATCGGCCGGCCTGTGCGGTGGTTTTTCCTTGACCGGGAACACACTCAGCGCCACTCTGACGCCACTTTTTCATGTCCATTCGGACCACCCATTTTCGAGGAAAAACCCATGAGCGTTCGCGTCGGGATTGTCATGGATCCTATTGCCAATATTTCCTATAAAAAGGATAGCTCGCTGGCCATGCTGCTGGCTGCGCAGAAGCGCGGCTGGGAACTTTTCTATATGGAACAGCGCGATTTGTATCAGGGCGAAGGTGAAGCACGGGCGCGGATGCGGCCGCTGAAGGTATTCGCCAACCCGGAAAAATGGTTCGAACTGGGCGACGAAAGCGACGCGTTGCTGAGCGATCTCGACGTGATCCTGATGCGCAAGGATCCGCCGTTCGACATGGAATTCGTTTACTCCACCTACCTGCTGGAGCAAGCCGAACGCGCTGGCGTGTTGGTGGTCAACAAGCCGCAAAGCCTGCGTGACTGCAACGAAAAGCTGTTCGCCACGCTGTTCCCGCAGTGCACGCCGCCGACCGTGGTCAGCCGCCGCGCCGATGTACTGCGCGAATTCGCCGCCAGGCACGGCGACGTCATCCTCAAGCCGCTGGACGGCATGGGCGGCACCTCGATTTTCCGTCACCGTGCCGGCGACCCTAACCTGTCGGTGATTCTGGAAACCCTGACCGCGCTGGGCACCCAGCAGATCATGGGTCAGGCGTACTTGCCGGCGATCAAGGATGGCGACAAGCGCATCCTGATGATCGATGGCGAGCCGGTCGATTACTGCCTGGCGCGCATTCCCGCCGCCGGTGAAACCCGTGGCAACCTTGCTGCCGGGGGGCGTGGGGAAGCCCGTCCATTGACCGACAAGGATCGCTGGATCGCCGCGCAAGTCGGCCCGACCCTGCGTGAAAAAGGCCTGTTATTTGTAGGCCTGGACGTGATCGGCGAACACCTGACCGAAATCAACGTCACCAGCCCCACCTGCATACGTGAAATCGACAACGCCTTTGGCACCGACATTGGCGGCCTGCTGATGGAAGCCATTGAGAAGAAGCTGCAAGCTGCAAGCATCAAGCCCCAAGCTTGAAGCACGCGGCATACTGCTTGTCGCTTGAAGCTTGCGGCTTGAAGCTAAAAACCAACATTGCGCTATCATGCCGAGCCCATAAAAACGCGATGTTGGTTTTTTGCCATGACTCTTCCGTCCGATCTTCCCGCTGAACTCGCCCATCGTGGCGTGCGCCCGGCTGATCGCCTCGGATTTACCCTGTTTCTTGCAGCGTTGATTCACCTGGCTTTGCTATTGGGCGTCGGCTTTACGATGGTCGAGCCCCAACAGATCAGCAAAACCCTGGAAATCACCCTCGCCACCTTCAAAAGCGAAAAGAAGCCCGAAAAAGCCGATTTCCTTGCCCAGGAAAATCAGCAGGGCAGCGGCACCCTGGATAAAAAGGCCATCCCCAAGACCACCGAGGTCGCGCCGTTCCAGGACACCAAGGTGCAAAAGGTCACGCCACCGCCCGCCGCCAAGCCTGAAGTTCAGGAAGCCGCGCCCAAGGCTGCCGTGACCACCGTCGCCCCCAAGCCGAAAAAAGCGGCGGCCAAGAACGAAGAGGTCAAACCGCACGTCAAACCCGCGGTGGCTGCACCGACGTTCGACAGTTCCCAGCTGTCCAGCGACATCGCCAGCCTCGAAGCGGAACTGGCCAACGAACAACAGTTGTACGCCAAACGCCCGCGCATCCACCGCTTGAGCGCGGCCTCGACCATGCGCGATAAAGGTGCCTGGTATAAGGACGAATGGCGCAAGAAAGTCGAGCGCATCGGCAACCTCAATTACCCCGACGAAGCCCGACGCAAACAGATTTACGGCAATTTGCGCCTGATGGTTTCGATCAACAGCGATGGCTCACTGTATGAAGTGCTAGTGCTGGAGTCGTCCGGGCAACCGCTGCTGGATCAGGCGGCGCAGCGGATTGTCAGACTCGCGGCACCGTTTGCGCCGTTTACCGGCGATCTTTCGGACATCGACCGCCTGGAAATCATCCGCACGTGGRAGTTTGCGCGCGGGGACAGACTTTCGAGTAATTAGGGGCCACGCAGTCTGTGTAGCAGCTGGCGAAGCCTGCGTTCGAGGACGCAGTCCTCGCAAACCCGCGAAACAAGGTCATCCTGAAGAAATGATGTATGGTCATTTACGACTGCTTCGCCCGAGCGCGGACCGGCCGACGCAGGCTTCGCCAGCTGCTTACAGGGATGTACGACACCATTTCCTGTGCATCCCCGGCTTGTCAGTTCGCCCCTCCAACGCCACACTATCGCTCATGAAGAACGTCAGCCCCAGCTACCTCAAGCATCACTTCCTGATCGCCATGCCTCACATGGCCGACCCGAACTTTGCGCACACCTTGACCTACATCGTCGAGCACACGGCCAATGGTGCCATGGGGCTGGTGATCAACCGCCCGCAAGACCTGAATCTGGCCGAGATCCTCGAGCAACTGCGCCCGGACATCGAGCCGCCAGCGCTGTGCCGGCATGTGCCGATTTTCATCGGCGGCCCGGTACAGACGGATCGCGGCTTTGTTCTGCATCCCAAGGGCCAGAACTATCAGGCGACCGTTGATCTGGAAGACGAACTGTCCCTGTCCACCTCGCAGGACGTGCTGTTCGCCATCGCCGACGGTGTGGGCCCGGCGAAAAGCCTGATCGCCTTGGGTTACGCTGGCTGGGAAGCCGGACAGCTGGATGCCGAACTGGCCCAGAACGCCTGGCTGACCTGCCCGTTCGACGCCGACATCCTGTTCAACACCAGCAGCGAATTGCGCCTGGAAGCGGCGGCCAAGCATTTGGGCGTCAACCTCAGTTTGCTCACCAGCCAGGCGGGGCACGCCTGATGGCCCTGCGCTTGATATTAGGTTTCGACTACGGCACAAAACAGATCGGCGTCGCGGTCGGCCAGGTGATTACCGGCCAGGCCCGCGAGCTGTGCACCTTGAAGGCCCAGAACGGCGTTCCCGACTGGAATCAGGTCGAAGCCCTGATTAAAGAGTGGAAACCCGATGCGGTGGTGGTCGGCCTGCCCTTGAACATGGACGGCACCCCGAGCGACATGTGCCTGCGCGCGGAAAAATTCGCCCGCCGCCTGAACGGTCGCTACAACCTGCCCTTCTATACCCACGATGAACGCCTGACCACGTTTGAAGCCAAAGGCGAGCGACGTGATCGCGGCGGGCAAAAAGGCAGTTACCGCGACAACCCGGTGGACGCCATCGCTGCCGCCCTGCTGCTGCAAGGCTGGCTCGACGAAAACACCGCACTGTTCGAGTCCTGAAGCAACGAATCCTCAAGAGCCGCTGACAGCGACTCTTTATAGCGACAACCCGAGCCCCCCCTCAAGCAGCATCGGCTCGGGCCCAAGAAGGAGCAACCATGAGCCTGCCCAATCCCGCCGAACTGATCAGCCAGATGGCGATCCGGCTTGACGCCCACCTGGCCAAACGAGGCATCAGCGAACCGCGTTACATCGGTATCCGTACCGGCGGTGTCTGGGTCGCCCAGGCCTTGCTCGAAGAACTGGGCAGCGACTCGCCGCTCGGCACCCTGGACGTTTCCTTCTACCGCGACGATTTCAGCCAGAGCGGCTTGCACCCGCAGGTTCGCCCGTCTGCGCTACCGTTCGAAATCGAAGGCCAGCACCTGGTGCTGATTGACGACGTGCTCATGAGCGGCCGGACCATCCGCGCGGCCCTGAACGAACTTTTCGACTACGGCCGCCCGGCCAGCGTAACGCTGGTCTGCCTGCTGGACCTGGACGCCGGCGAGTTGCCGATCCGCCCGAACGTGGTGGGCGCGACGCTGTCGCTGGCAGCCCACGAGCGGGTGAAACTGTCCGGCCCCGAGCTCAAGCTTGAACTGCAAGACCTCGCCCTTTAATCCGCCCTATTGAGAGTCCCCTCGCGATGACGCCTCTAGATACCAAGCGCCCGCTGCAGCTCAATGATCAGGGCCAGCTGCGCCACTTCCTCTCCCTCGACGGTTTGCGCCGCGAGCTGCTGACGGAAATCCTCGACACCGCCGACTCGTTCCTCGAAGTCGGCGCCCGGGCGGTGAAGAAAGTCCCGTTGTTGCGCGGCAAGACCGTGTGCAACGTGTTCTTCGAAAACTCCACCCGCACCCGCACCACTTTCGAACTGGCGGCCCAACGGCTGTCGGCAGACGTGATCACCCTGAACGTGTCGACCTCTTCGGCCAGCAAGGGCGAAACCCTGCTCGACACCTTGCGCAACCTGGAAGCCATGGCCGCCGACATGTTCGTCGTGCGCCACGGTGACTCCGGTGCCGCGCACTTCATCGCCGAGCATGTGTGCCCGCAAGTGGCAATCATCAACGGCGGCGACGGCCGTCACGCGCACCCGACGCAGGGCATGCTCGACATGCTCACCATTCGTCGACACAAGGGCGGTTTCGAAAACCTCTCGGTGGCCATCGTCGGCGACATCTTGCATTCGCGGGTGGCGCGCTCGAACATGCTGGCGCTGAAAACCCTCGGTTGCCCGGACATCCGCGTGATCGCACCGAAAACCCTGCTGCCGATCGGCATCGAGCAATACGGCGTGAAGGTTTACACCGACATGGCCGAAGGCCTGAAAGATGTAGACGTGGTGATCATGCTGCGCCTGCAACGCGAGCGCATGGCCGGCGGCCTGCTGCCGAGCGAGGGCGAGTTCTACCGCCTGTTCGGCCTGACCACCGCCCGCCTGGCCGGGGCCAAGCCGGATTGCATCGTCATGCACCCAGGGCCGATCAACCGCGGGGTGGAGATCGAGTCGGCGGTGGCCGACGGTCCGCACTCGGTGATCCTCAACCAGGTCACCTACGGTATTGCGATTCGTATGGCCGTGCTGTCCATGGCCATGAGCGGGCAGACTGCGCAACGTCAATTCGAGCAAGGCCAATTCGAGCAGGAGAACGCCCAGTGAAGCTCAGTATTCTCGGCGCCCGCGTGATCGATCCAGCCACTGGCCTGGATAAAGTGACTGACATCCACATTGAAGCCTGCAAGATCGTCGCCCTGGGCGCCGCTCCAGCCGGTTTTGTCGCCGTCGACACCCTCGACGCCCAAGGCCTGGTGGCCGCCCCCGGGCTGGTTGACCTGAACGTCGCCCTGCGCGAGCCGGGTTACAGCCGCAAAGGCTCGATCGCCAGCGAAACCCGCGCGGCGGCGGCCGGCGGCGTGACCAGCCTGTGCTGCCCGCCGAAAACCAAACCGGTGCTGGACACCTCGGCCGTGGCCGAACTGATCCTCGACCGCGCCCGCGAAGCCGGCAACACCAAAGTCTTCCCGATTGGCGCCCTGAGCAAAGGCCTGGACGGCGAACAGCTGGCTGAACTGGTCGCGTTGCGCGATGCCGGCTGCGTGGCCTTCGGCAACGGTCTGGAGAGCTTCCGCAACACCCGCACCCTGTGCCGGGCGCTGGAATACGCGGCAACGTTCGACCTGACGGTGATTTTCAACTCGCAGGACCATGATCTGGCCGAAGGTGGTTTAGCCCACGAAGGCCCGACTGCCAGTTTCCTTGGCTTGCCGGGCATTCCCGAAACCGCTGAAACCGTGGCCCTGGCCCGAGACCTGTTGCTGGTCGAGCAGAGCGGCGTGCGCGCGCACTTCAGCCAACTCACCAGCGCTCGCGGCGTGGCCCTGATCGCCCAGGCCCAGGCCCGTGGGCTGCCGGTGACCGCCGATGTGGCGTTGTACCAGCTGATCCTGACCGATGAAGCCTTGATCGACTTCAGCAGCCTCTATCACGTACAGCCGCCGCTGCGCACCCGCGCMGACCGCGACGGCCTGCGTGCGGCGGTGAAATCAGGCGTGATTTCGGCCATTTCCAGCCATCACCAGCCGCATGAGCGTGACGCCAAACTGGCGCCGTTCGGTGCGACGGAGCCTGGCATCAGCAGTGTTGAACTGCTGCTACCGCTGGCGATGACGCTGGTGGAGGATGGTTTACTGGATCTGCCGACGTTGCTGGCGCGGTTGAGTGCAGGGCCTGCCGAGGCGCTGCGCTTGCCGGCCGGCAAGCTGGAGGTGGGTGGACCGGCGGACATCGTGCTGTTCGACACTGCCGCTTCAACCGTGGCCGGTGAGAACTGGCGGTCCAAAGGTGAGAACTGCCCGTTTATAGGACATACCCTGCCGGGTGTGGTGCGTTACACCCTGGTGGATGGGCGGATCAGCCACCAGGCTTGAGACCGCATTGATCGTTCCCACGCTCTGCGTGGGAACGATCATTAACGGCTCTGGGCGTTACGCACGGAAACCTGGTCATTCAGCGTCCAGAAGTCATACAACACCCCAACAAAGAACAACCCGCCCGTCACCAGGTACAGCAACCCGCTGATCCACTTCCCCTGATACATTCGGTGTACGCCGAATACCCCGAGAAACGTCAGCAGAATCCACGCCACGTTGTACTCGATAGGCCCTGCGGTGAACCGAAAGTCAGCTTCACGGTCCATAGCCGGGATCAGAAACAGGTCGATCAGCCAGCCAATCCCCAACAAACCGAAGGTGAAGAACCAGATCGTCCCGGTCACCGGCTTGCCGTAATAGAAGCGGTGAGCACCGGTAAAACCGAAAATCCACAGCAGATAACCAATCACTTTGCTGTGCGTATCGTGATGTGCGGCGGACTGTTGATAGCTGTTCATTAAGGACCTCGACTCACACGATAGATAAATATTCTTTAAATCTTTGTGACTTTTTTACAGGCTGCCGACGTATGGCAAATGCCACCGTCCCTCCCGTCAAAGCCTTATAGCACCTGACTTCTGTCCGACAATTGCGGCAATCTGCCGCTTGTTTGGTTCCATTGGCCACCATGTTGAATCGACCAACGGCCTCGGAAGGGCTAAAAAAGCTGTTATAAAGTTGCGCGTTCATACATACGAGCCCTGCCTAATGCGTCCATTTTTCAAGACATGGCTAACCATTTGCCTTTTGATGCCACTGGCCGCCCACGCCACCAATCGTGAGCAACGTCTTCCAAACGTTAATGGTTACACCCCGAAATCCCATGTTTCTGCTCCTTCGAGCAAAAACAAACAAACTGCTAAAAAATCGATCCAGCTGAGCGACAACAGCAAACTTGTTCCGCCAATGGCGAGCAAGGAAAGCAGCAACGTGTTGAGTCGCGCCGTAAACGTCCTCGGTACTCCGTATCGTTGGGGCGGCAGTAGCCCAAGTAAAGGGTTCGACTGCAGTGGCCTGGTGAAATACGCGTTTAACGACGCCACGTTTGACCTGCCGCGCACCTCCAACGCCATGGCCCAAGGTCATGGCGAGGAAGTGGATCGCGAGGACCTGAAGCCGGGCGACCTGATTTTCTTCAAGCTCAAGAGCCGTCGAGTCAATCACGTTGCCATCTACATGGGCAACGACCGCTTCATCCACGCACCACGCCGTGGCAAGTCGGTGAGCATCGATACGCTGAAGAAACCGTATTGGGAAAAGCACTACGTGGTTGCCAAGCGCGTTCTGCCTAAAGAGCAGAACCAGATGCGCGTCGTTCAGCGTTGATGCGACACCGATCGTTCCCACGCTCCGCGTGGGAACGATCAACTTCCTCTCAGAAGTTATCCGGCGACCGCGCCTTCTCCCGCGCATGCTCGCGACTGATCAAGCCCTTGGTCACCAACTCCTTCAAGCACATATCCAGCGTCTGCATTCCCAGGTTCCCGCCGGTCTGAATCGACGAGTACATCTGCGCGACCTTGTCTTCGCGGATCAGGTTACGAATCGCTGATGTCCCGAGCATGATCTCGTGCGCTGCAATCCGACCGCCGCCGATCTTCTTCACCAGTGTCTGCGACACCACCGCCAGTAACGACTCGGACAGCATCGAACGCACCATCGACTTCTCATCCCCCGGAAACACATCCACCACCCTGTCGATGGTTTTCGCCGCTGACGTGGTGTGCAGCGTGCCGAACACCAGGTGCCCGGTCTCGGCGGCGGTCAGCGCCAGGCGAATGGTCTCCAGGTCACGCATCTCCCCCACCAGGATCACGTCCGGGTCCTCGCGCAGCGCCGAGCGCAAGGCAGTCGCAAAGCTGCGTGTATCACGATGCACTTCGCGCTGGTTGATCAGGCATTTGCGCGATTCGTGGACGAACTCGATCGGGTCTTCAATGGTGAGGATGTGGTGATGGCGATGGTTGTTCAGGTAATCGATCATTGCTGCCAGGGTGGTGGACTTGCCGGAACCGGTCGGGCCGGTCACCAGCACCAGCCCGCGTGGCGCGTCGGTAATCTTGCGAAACACCTCGCCCATGCCGAGGTCGTCCATGCTCAGGACCTTCGATGGAATGGTGCGGAACACGGCGCCTGCGCCACGATTCTGGTTAAAGGCGTTAACCCGGAAACGCGCCACACCGGGCACTTCAAAGGAGAAGTCGGTTTCCAGGTGTTTCTCGAAGTCCACCCGCTGGGTGTCGTTCATGATGTCGTAGATCAGCGCTTGCACCTGTTTGTGGTCCAGAGCCGGCACGTTGATGCGTCGCACATCGCCGTCGACGCGGATCATCGGGGGCAGGCCGGCGGACAAGTGCAAGTCGGACGCGCCCTGTTTAGCGCTGAATGCCAGCAGCTCAGTGATATCCATAGCGCCCCTCAATTCCAGTAGAATGCCGCGAACCTTCAGACCGCTGGCGCACATTGAATGTCCACGATAGCAGACAACATTGCTCAGGTAAGTTCACGCATCCGTGCCGCCGCCCTGGCCGCTCAGCGCGATGAGCACAGCGTTCAGCTGCTGGCCGTGAGCAAGACCAAACCCGCCGAGGCCCTGCGTGAAGCGTACGCCGCCGGCTTGCGTGACTTTGGCGAGAACTACCTGCAGGAGGCCTTGGGCAAACAACTCGAATTGGCCGACCTGCCCTTGATCTGGCACTTCATTGGCCCCATTCAATCGAACAAGACTCGCGCTATCGCCGAGCACTTCGCCTGGGTGCATTCCGTGGATCGTTTGAAAATCGCACAACGCCTGTCCGAACAACGACCAGTCGATTTGCCGCCCCTGAACATCTGCATCCAGGTCAACGTCAGCGGTGAAGCCAGCAAATCCGGCTGCACCCCGGCCGACCTGCCGGCCCTGGCCAAGGCCATCAGCGAATTGCCGCGCCTTGAGTTGCGTGGCCTGATGGCGATTCCCGAGCCAACGGATGATCGCGCCGAACAGGATGCCGCTTTTGCTGCCGTGCAAAGCCTGCAAGCCAGCCTGAACCTGCCGCTAGACACACTTTCCATGGGCATGAGCCATGACCTTGAGTCGGCTATTGCTCAAGGTGCCACTTGGGTCCGTATTGGTACGGCCTTGTTTGGTGCCCGTGATTACGGACAGCCTTGACCACTTTTTTTCTAAGGACCTGACATGAGCAAAACTCGTATTGCCTTTATCGGTGCCGGCAACATGGCCGCCAGCCTGATCGGCGGCCTGCGCGCCAAAGGTCTGGACGCTTCGCAAATCCGCGCCAGCGATCCGGGTGTTGAAACCCGCACCAAGGTGGCTGCCGAACACGGCATCGAAGTCTTCGCCGACAACGCCGACGCCATCCAGGATGCCGACGTCGTCGTATTGGCGGTCAAACCCCAGGCGATGAAAGCCGTGTGCGAAGCGATTCGCCCGAGCCTGAAGCCGCATCAACTGGTGGTCTCGATTGCCGCCGGCATCACCTGCGCCAGCATGAACAACTGGCTCGGCGCCCAGCCGATCGTGCGCTGCATGCCCAACACCCCAGCGCTGCTGCGTCAGGGCGTAAGCGGCCTGTTCGCCACCGCTGAAGTGAACGCCGAGCAGCGCCAACAGGCGCAAGAACTGCTGTCCGCCGTGGGCCTCGCATTTTGGCTGACAGAAGAGCAGCAACTGGACGCTGTCACCGCCGTTTCGGGCAGCGGCCCGGCATACTTCTTCCTGCTGATCGAAGCCATGACCGCCGCTGGCGTGAAACTTGGCCTGCCGGCGGACATCGCCGCACAACTGACCCTGCAAACCGCACTGGGCGCCGCGCACATGGCGGTCGCCAGCGATGTCGATGCCGCCGAACTGCGTCGTCGTGTAACTTCGCCTGCGGGCACCACGGAAGCCGCGATCAAGTCGTTCCAGGCCGGAGGCTTCGAAGCCCTGGTCGAAACAGCACTCGGCGCCGCCGCGCATCGCTCGGCCGAGATGGCTGAGCAACTCGGTCGCTAATCAGCTTTTACAAAGGAATCAAAGATGCTCGGACTCAATGACGCTGCCGTTTTCATCATTAAAACCCTTGGCAGCCTGTACCTGCTGATCGTACTGATGCGTTTCATCCTGCAACTGGTTCGGGCAAATTTTTACAACCCGCTCTGCCAGTTCATCGTCAAAGCTACACAACCACTGCTCAAGCCACTGCGCCGGGTCATCCCGAGCATGTTCGGGCTGGACATGTCGTCGCTGGTACTGGCGCTGATCGTGCAGATGGTACTGATCGCCGTGATCCTGGCGCTCAAAGGCTTCATGGTCGACTGGCTACTGTTGGTGCCTTGGGCCCTGATCGCGCTGTTCTCGCTGTTTTTGAACATTCTGTTCTACGCAATGATCATCAGCGTGATTCTGTCCTGGGTCGCCCCGGGCAGCCACAACCCGGGCGCCGAGCTTGTCGCGCAGATTACTGAACCGGTTCTCGCGCCGTTCCGCCGGATCATCCCGAATGTGGGCGGTCTCGACATTTCGCCGATCTTCGCATTCATCGTGATCCAGTTGCTGCAAAGCTGGCTGATCCCGCGCCTTGCGTACTTCGCCTTCATGCCGCAAGGGCTGCTCGGCCTGATCTGATGAGTTACTTTCGCTGGGACGGTGACGACCTGATTCTGGAGTGTCACCTGCAACCGGCGGCCCGCAACGATGATTTCTGCGGGCTGCACGGGGATCGCCTGAAGATCCGCCTGACCGCGCCGCCGGTTGAAGGCAAGGCCAATGCGTATCTGATGGCATTCCTGGCCAAGGCCTTTGGGGTATCCAAGAGCCAGGTCAGTTTGATCAGCGGTGAGTTGAACCGGCAGAAACGGGTGCGGATCTGTTCGCCGAAGAAGCTGCCTGAATTACCCGGATTGACCCTACCTTGATCGTTCCCACGCTCCGCGTGGGAATGCAGTCTGTGACGCTCCGCGTCACTGCCGAAGCAGACGCGGAGCGTCAATTGAGGCATTCCCACGCAGAGCGTGGGAACGATCATGGGTAGTCGCTTGCTGCTAGGGGCAGCGGTCTTTAGACTTACGCCTCATTTCAACGAGAGCAGGGTCGATGCCAACTGCCTTTCCCCCCGATTCTGTTGGTCTGGTGACGCCGCAAGTGGCGCACTTCAGCGAACCCCTGGCCTTGGCCTGCGGGCGTTCGCTTCCAGCGTATGACTTGATCTACGAAACCTACGGCACGCTGAACACCACGGCGAACAACGCCGTGCTGATTTGCCACGCGCTGTCCGGCCACCATCACGCTGCCGGTTTTCACAGCCCCGACGACCGTAAACCCGGTTGGTGGGACAGCTGCATCGGTCCCGGCAAACCGATCGACACCAACAAGTTCTTCGTGGTCAGCCTGAACAACCTTGGCGGTTGCAACGGTTCTACTGGCCCGAGCAGCATCAATCCGGAGACCGGCAAGCCGTTTGGCGCCGACTTCCCGGTGCTGACCGTGGAAGACTGGGTGCACAGCCAGGCGCGTCTGGCCGAGCGCATCGGCATCAGCCAATGGGCAGCGGTTATCGGCGGCAGTCTCGGCGGCATGCAGGCGATGCAATGGAGCATCACCTACCCGGAGCGCATTCGGCATTGTTTGGCCATTGCCTCGGCACCCAAGCTGTCGGCGCAGAACATCGCCTTCAACGAAGTGGCACGTCAAGCCATCCTCACCGACCCCGAGTTCCACAGCGGTTCGTTCCAGGAAGCGGGTGTAATCCCCAAGCGCGGCTTGATGCTGGCGCGGATGGTCGGGCACATCACCTACCTGTCCGATGACTCCATGGGCGAGAAATTCGGCCGGGGCCTCATCAAGAGGGAAAAGCTCAACTACGACTTCCACAGCGTCGAATTCCAGGTCGAAAGCTACCTGCGTTATCAGGGCGAAGAGTTCTCCGGGCGGTTCGACGCCAACACTTATTTGCTGATGACCAAAGCGCTGGACTACTTCGACCCGGCAGCGAATTTCGACGATGACCTGGCAAAAACCTTCGCCCACGTGAAGGCCAAGTTCTGCGTGATGTCTTTCACCACGGACTGGCGCTTCTCCCCTGCCCGTTCGCGGGAATTGGTGGACGCGTTGATGGCCGCCAAGAAAGACGTCTGCTACCTCGAGATCGATGCTCCGCAAGGACACGACGCCTTCCTGATGCCGATCCCGCGTTACTTGCAGGCATTCAGCAGTTACATGAACCGCATTACGTTGTGAGAAAGCCATGAGAGCTGATCTGGAAATCATCCAGGAATGGATCCCCGCGGGCAGCCGTGTGCTCGACCTCGGCTGCGGTGATGGCGAACTGCTGACCTGGCTGCGCGATAACAAGCAAGTGACCGGCTATGGCCTGGAAAACGACCCGAACAACATTGCCGAATGCGTGGCCAAGGGCATCAACGTCATCGAACAGGACCTGGACAAGGGCCTGGGCAACTTTGCCAGCAACAGCTTCGACGTCGTGGTCATGACCCAGGCACTGCAAGCGGTGCACTACCCGGACAAGATCCTCGATGAAATGCTGCGGGTCGGCCGTCAATGCATCATCACCTTCCCCAACTTCGGTCACTGGCGCTGCCGCTGGTACCTGGCGAGCAAGGGCCGGATGCCGGTTTCCGATTTTCTGCCGTACACCTGGTACAACACGCCGAACATCCACTTCTGCACTTTTGCGGACTTTGAAGCCTTGTGCCGCGAACGTGAGGCCAGGGTCATTGATCGGCTGGCCGTGGATCAACAGCATCGGCACGGGTGGGCCAGCAAGCTATGGCCTAATCTGTTAGGCGAGATCGGTATTTATCGCGTCAGCAGCCCAGGACTTGCAGACCATAAGGTCGCGGTCTGACCCGCCCCATTCCGAGGAGAACGATCATGGTTCGTCTAGCACTGTTTCTACTCACTGCCTGCCTGAGCGTCACCGCTTTTGCCGCTGACACGATCAATCCCAAGCGCGAGCAAACATTTGGTGACGTGACGGTGTACTACAACACCTTCAACTCAACGTTCCTGACACCGGACATCGCCAAATCCGTCGAGCAGGCGCGTAGCAAGAATCTGGGTATGATCAACGTTTCGGTGATCAAGGACGGCAAACCCCTGATGGCGCAGGTCACTGGCACAGTCAAGAATCTGACCAGCCAGAGCGAGACGCTGAACTTCAGACAAATTACCGAAAAGGGCGCCATCTACTACATCGCTCAGTACTCGGTGCCCCAGACGGAAAACCGCACCTTCGACATCAAGGTGCAGATCGGTGACAAAATCAACACCATCAATTTCAACCAAGAGATTTTCCCCGGCGAATGATCAACTTCACACAGCTCGTACTGGCCAGCCACAACGCCGGCAAACTCAAAGAGCTCCAAGCGATGCTCGGCAACTCGGTGCAACTGCGCTCGATCGGCGAGTTCAGCACTGTCGAGCCTGAAGAAACCGGCCTGTCATTCGTCGAAAACGCCATCCTCAAGGCTCGCAATGCCGCGCGCATTTCCGGCTTGCCGGCGCTGGCTGACGATTCCGGGCTGTCGGTGGATTTCCTCGGTGGCGCGCCGGGCATCTATTCGGCTCGTTATGCGGATGGTCAGGGCGATGCGGCGAACAACGCCAAGCTGCTCGACGCGTTGAAAGACGTGCCAGAAGCCGAGCGCGGTGCGCAGTTCGTCTGCGTCCTGGCACTGGTGCGTCACGCCGACGATCCGCTGCCGATCCTCTGTGAAGGCCTGTGGCACGGGCGTATCCTGCCGGCCGCCAGCGGCGAGCACGGGTTTGGTTACGATCCGCTGTTTTGGGTGCCAGAGCGCGATTGCTCCAGCGCAGAGCTGAGCCCGAGCGACAAGAACCTCATCAGCCACCGCGCCCGTGCAATGGATCTGCTGCGCCAGCGTCTGGGCCTGAAATGACCCACGACTCATCCGCGTCACCGCTGATCTTCGGCGGCGACGCCCAATCGCCACGGGCGGCGCTGCCCGTGCTGCCGCCCCTGGCGCTGTACATCCACATTCCGTGGTGTGTGCGCAAATGCCCTTATTGCGACTTCAACTCCCATACCGCCAGCCCGGTGTTGCCGGAAGAAGAGTATGTGGACGCGCTGCTGGCTGACCTCGATCAGGATCTGCACGCGGTGTATGGCCGTGAACTGAGCTCGATTTTCTTCGGTGGCGGCACGCCAAGCTTGTTCAGTGCCGAAGCCTTGGGCCGTCTACTCAAAGGTGTTGAAAAACGCATTCCGTTTGCCAGCGACATCGAAATCACTCTGGAAGCCAATCCGGGGACGTTCGAGCAAGAGAAGTTTGTCGCTTATCGCGCCTTGGGCATCAATCGCCTGTCGATCGGCATCCAGAGTTTTCAGGAAGAGAAACTCAAGGCATTGGGGCGAATTCACAACGGTGACGAAGCAGTGCGTGCCGCTGGCATGGCGCGTCAGGCCGGCTTCGATAACTTCAACCTGGACTTGATGCACGGTTTGCCCGACCAGTCGCTGGACGATGCGTTGAGCGACCTGCGCCAGGCCATCGCCTTGAAGCCGACCCATCTGTCCTGGTATCAGCTGACGCTGGAGCCGAACACGGTGTTCTGGAACCAGCCGCCGACGCTACCAGAAGACGACACGTTGTGGGACATTCAGGAAGCGGGTCAGGCGCTGCTCGCCGAACACGGTTACGCGCAATACGAAGTCTCGGCTTACGCCCAGCCCGGTCGCCCGGCGCGGCATAACCTCAATTATTGGAGCTTCGGCGACTTCATCGGCATTGGCGCGGGTGCACACGGCAAGCTCAGCCATCCGGACGGGCGCATCGTGCGCACCTGGAAGACGCGCTTGCCGAAGGATTACCTCAACCCGGCCAAAAGCTTCAAGGCGGGCGAGAAAGCGCTGACCAACGATGAAATGCCGTTCGAGTTCCTGATGAACGCGCTGCGCCTGACCGATGGCGTCGAATCGCGGCTGTATCCGCAGCGCACCGGGATGACCCTGGAAAGCCTCGCCGAACACCGCCGCGACGCCGAACAAAGTGGCTTGTTGCAGGTCGAACCGTCACGTCTGGCGGCCACCGAGCGCGGACAGTTGTTTCTCAATGACTTGCTGCAAAAATTTCTGAGCTGATTTCAGCCCTAAGGGAAAACGAATGGATTTGATACTCGACCTGCTCGCCACGGTGTCCCGCTGGAGCCGCAGCAACTTATCGGAAATCGCCCTGGCCTTGGTGGGCTGTCTGCTGGTGCTGTTCGGTTCGGATTTCAAAGGCTGGGTCGAGCAACGCCTGGGCAGCATTGCCGGCGCCTTGCGCGTCCCGCTGATGGCCCTGCTGTGCATGATCGGCAGCGGCGCCGCGCTGATCTACGCCACGCCGTGGATCGTCAAAGGCCTGGGCCAGTTCAACAACTACAGCCTGGCGCCGGTGTTGTTGGTGGTGCTAGTGCTCATCGGCGTCGTCGCCGACCGCCGCTGATCCAAAACCCAACGCAAAACAACTGTGGGAGCGAGCCTGCTCGCGAAGAGGCCATAACATTCAAAATCTTCTTTGAATGTCAGACCGCTTTCGCGAGCAGGCTCGCTCCCACAGTGGGAATTGCGTAGGGCTTTAGGACTGCTTTTCGAACTTCAAGTCCCACACGCCATGCCCAAGGCGTTCGCCGCGGCGTTCGAACTTGGTGATCGGGCGTTCAGTCGGACGCGGCACGCACTTGCCATCTTCGGCCAGGTTACGATAGCCCGGGGCGACATTCATCACTTCCAGCATGTACTCGGCGTACGGTTCCCAGTCGGTGGCCATGTGCAGCACACCGCCGACCTTCAACTTGCTGCGCACCAGTTCGGCGAATGACGCCTGAACGATACGGCGCTTGTGGTGACGGCTCTTGTGCCACGGGTCCGGAAAAAACAGCATCAGGCGATCGAGGCTGTTGTCGGCGATGCAGCGATTGAGCACTTCAATCGCGTCGCAATCGTAAACCCGCAGGTTAGTCAGGCCCTGAGTCAGCACGCCATTGAGCAGCGCGCCGACACCTGGACGGTGAACTTCTACGCCAATGAAATCCTGTTCCGGCGAGGCTGCGGCCATTTCCAGCAGCGAATGGCCCATGCCGAAACCGATTTCCAGCGAGCGCGGCGCCGAACGGCCGAACACCTGATCGAAGTCCACCGGCGCGTCGGCCAGCGGCAGCACGAACAGCGGTGTGCCCTGTTCCAGACCCTTTTGCTGGCCTTCAGTCATACGTCCGGCGCGCATCACAAAACTCTTGATGCGGCGGTGTTGGCGCTCTTCGCCTTCTTCCGTCTGGATTGGCGTGTCGTTTGATTCAGTCATCAATGGCTCTTACTTGATCAGACCATCCAGCGGCGAGGAGGCGCTGGCATAGAGTTTTTTCGGCATGCGGCCGGCGAGGTAGGCCAAGCGGCCCGCGACAATGGCGTGCTGCATGGCTTCAGCCATCATGATCGGCTGCTGGGCGTGGGCGATGGCCGAGTTCATCAGCACTGCGTCACAACCCAGTTCCATGGCGATGGTGGCGTCGGAAGCGGTACCGACACCGGCATCCACGAGCACCGGGATCTTGGCTTCTTCGAGGATGATCTGCAGGTTGTATGGGTTGCAGATCCCCAGGCCCGAACCGATCAGCCCCGCCAGCGGCATGACCGCGATGCAGCCGATTTCCGCCAGTTGGCGAGCAATGATCGGGTCGTCGCTGGTGTACACCATCACGTCGAAGCCTTCCTTGACCAGCGATTCAGCGGCCTTGAGGGTTTCGATTACATTGGGGAACAGGGTTTTCTGATCCGCCAACACTTCCAGCTTCACCAGGTTGTGACCATCGAGCAGCTCACGGGCCAGACGGCAGGTGCGCACGGCTTCGATCGCGTCGTAGCAACCGGCGGTGTTCGGCAGGAAGGTGTAGCGATCCGGCGACAGGAAATCCAGCAGGTTCGGTTCGCCCTGGTTCTGGCCCAGATTGGTGCGGCGCACGGCGAAGGTGACAATTTCGGCACCCGAGGCTTCGATGGCCAGACGGGTTTCTTCCATGTCACGGTACTTGCCGGTGCCTACCAGCAAACGCGACTGGTAAGTACGACCGGCCAGAACGAAAGGCTTGTCGCTACGAACGATGCTCATGGGAAATCCTCTGTAGGGGTGAGGTTCTTGCAGAATTCTGTGCCCTCGCGGGCTGCACGGCTAGCCGCCGCCGATGGCGTGGACGACTTCGACGCTGTCGCCGTCGTTCAGCGTGGTGTCGGCATGCTGACTGCGCGGGACGATATCCAGATTGAGTTCAACCGCCACCCGGCGTCCGGTCAGTTCCAGACGGGTCAGCAGGGCCGCAACGGTTTCACCGTCGGGCAGTTCAAGGGATTCGCCGTTCAACTGAATGCGCATGCCGGATGCCGCCATCATTTTTAGGGGCTGGCATTCTAGCCCGATCAGTCTTGGCGACCCAAGCCATTCGTCATGAAATGGACCCTTAAGTCAGCCCAGGCGCCAAGCGGCAAGTCCCAGGCAAATCCAGCCTGCAAGGAATGCGAGACCACCAAAAGGCGTGACGATGCCAAGCTTGCTGATACCGGTCAGGGTCAGCAGGTACAAGCTGCCGGAAAACAGCAGGATGCCCAGCGCAAACGAGGCGCCGGCCCAGGTGATCAAACGCCCCGGAATCTGCGTGGCCAGCAGCGCGACGCCCAGCAACGCCAGGGTGTGCACCAGTTGGTAGGTGACGCCGGTGTGGAATATCGCCAGGTACTCGGGGGTCAGACGGTTTTTCAGGCCATGTGCGGCGAACGCGCCAAGGCCAACGCCGGTGAAACCGAAGAAAGCGGCTAGCATCAAAAAGCCACGCAGCATGAAGAACTCCAGTCAGACTCGATCAACAGGGTCTGTATAATGGCCCGCTCAACGGGTTCGGCCAAGCCATCTCTATGCTGCGTATATTTTTGCGACGATTCACAAAGACCGTGCTCTGGTTCGCGGGTGGCAGCGTATTGCTGGTGCTGATCTTTCGCGTGGTGCCGCCACCGGGAACGACACTCATGGTCGAACGCAAGATCGAATCCTGGTTCGACGGCGAGCCGATTGATCTGCAGCGCACCTGGAAGCCTTGGGATGAAATCTCCGATGAGCTGAAAGTCGCGGTGATTGCCGGTGAGGATCAAAAATTCCCGGAGCATTGGGGTTTTGATTTTGGTGCGATTCAGGCGGCATTGGCT
>NZ_JBFUKU010000023.1:0-38596 GCF_056400685.1 Pseudomonas sp. P5_A12
GAAGTGGACGTGGGAAGTGGACGTGGCAGCCAAGGGCGGCGGTTCCGAGAACAAGTCGAAAATGGCCATGCTCAACCCGTCCGACTCGATCGTCGACTGGGTACTGAAGACCGTTCCGACCATGGGCGCCGGCTGGTGCCCACCGGGTATGCTCGGCATCGGCATCGGCGGCACCGCCGAGAAAGCCGCGGTCATGGCCAAGGAAGTGTTGATGGAATCCATCGACATTCACGAGCTCAAGGCTCGCGGCCCACAGAACCGCATTGAAGAAATGCGCCTGGAGCTGTTCGAGAAGGTCAACCAGCTGGGCATCGGTGCCCAGGGCCTCGGCGGTCTGACCACCGTACTCGACGTGAAGATCATGGATTACCCGACCCACGCCGCTTCGTTGCCGGTGTGCATGATCCCGAACTGCGCCGCCACCCGTCACGCCCACTTCGTGCTCGACGGTTCCGGCCCGGCCTCGCTGGAAGCGCCACCGCTGGACGCCTACCCGGAAATCGTCTGGGAAGCCGGTCCGTCGGCTCGTCGCGTCAACCTCGACACCCTGACCCCGGAAGAAGTGCAGAGCTGGAAGCCGGGCGAAACCGTCCTGCTCAACGGCAAGATGCTTACCGGTCGCGACGCGGCGCACAAGCGCATGGTCGAGATGCTGAACAAGGGTGAAACCTTGCCAGTGGACCTCAAAGGTCGCTTCATCTACTACGTCGGCCCGGTTGATCCGGTGCGCGAAGAAGTGGTGGGCCCTGCCGGTCCGACCACCGCGACGCGGATGGACAAGTTCACCCGTCAGATCCTCGAGCAAACCGGCCTGCTGGGCATGATCGGGAAATCCGAGCGCGGCCCGACCGCGATCGAAGCGATCAAGGACCACAAAGCCGTTTACCTGATGGCAGTCGGCGGCGCGGCTTACCTGGTGGCACAAGCCATCAAGAAGTCCCGCGTGGTGGCTTTCGCCGAACTGGGCATGGAAGCGATCTACGAGTTCGACGTCAAAGACATGCCTGTGACTGTGGCAGTCGACAGCAAGGGCGAGTCGGTCCACATCACCGGTCCTGCCATCTGGCAGAAGAAGATCAGTGACAGCCTGGCAGTAGAAGTGCAGTAAGCGCTTTAGCGGGCTAACAGCGGCCGGGTTGTCTGAATAGACGACCCGGCCGTTTTTTTTGCTCAAAAAATATTGCCAACGGCATTAAAACCGAAGCGTTTACAACTATTCGATCTAGAACGCCCCGTCTTACCTGTCAGATCTGACAGGTTACGAATAGCGCTCATCTTGTTAGCGTCTGATCCATCCAGCGACACCGTAATCACGGGCGAGCGCCAGGCCAAAAACAGGATCAGCCCTATGCAAGACCAAGCGTCCCTGAGCATCACTGAACCCTCTATCGCCAAAAGTGCCTCCATCGCCACCATCGGTAAAAGCTGGGGCAAGGTCGGCACGACGGGAGGCGCTTCATTCGAACTACCGCTGCCGCTTTCCTCTGGACGCGGATGGGACCCTCAACTGTCTCTGAGCTATAGCAGCCAATCCGGTAACGGACCGTTCGGGGTGGGTTGGCAATTGAACCTCATCGCCATCACCCGCCAGACCAGCAAAGGCGTACCTCGCTACACCGACGACGATGTATTCCTCAGCCCCGCGGGCGAGCAGCTCATGGCTGAGCGCGATGGCGAAGGCAAGATCAGGTCCAGAGAAGAATCCGAATACAGTGGATTGCCCATCGGGGCTCACAGCGTGGTGCAATATTGGCCGCGGGTGGAAAGCTCTTTTGATGTGGTCGAATTCTGGCACTGCGAAGCCAACCCCGAAGGTTTCTGGCTGGTGCATGGGGCCGATGGCAGCCTGCACCTTTTCGGCAGGAAAGAAACCGCGCGCAAGGCTGATCCACAGGACCCGAACCGGGTTGTCGCCTGGTTACTGCAAGAAAGCATGAACGCTCGCGGCGAGCACATCTGTTACGAGTACAAACAGGAGGACCCGACCCAGGATCCTGACCCGCATGACTACCAGGCCCAGCGGTATTTGCATCGGGTGCTCTATGGCAACTTCGCCGCGTACGAACACTTGTACGGCTGGGACCTATCACCAACGCCGACACATTCATGGCACTTTCACCTGGTGATCGACTATGGCGAACGCACCCGGGACCTGACTGAAAAACCTGTCTATGACGGGCCCTCGCTTGACCCGTGGCTGATCCGCAACGACCCCTTTTCGTCCTATGGTCAAGGCTTTGAAGTCGGCACTCGCCGTCTCTGCCAGCAAGTGCTGATGTTTCACAATTTTCCGGTGCTGGGTGATGAGCCGGTGTTGGTCCGTCGCTTGCTGCTGGAGTACTCGGTCACCCCAGAGACCTGGTCGTACAGTCAAATCACTGCGGCGCATTATCAGGCGTACGACGCCAGCGGCACCGTGGAAAACATGCCCCCGGTGGAGTTCGACTATGCGGATTTCGAACTGAATACACAGCCGTCACCGTTCTTCCCGTTCGAGAACATGCCGGGCATCGCAGACGGTAAACGCTATCAATGCGTTGATCTGTTCGCAGAAGGCCTGCCGGGCTTCCTGTGTCGTTATGAGCAATGTTGGTACTACCGGGAGCCGCTGCGTGACCTGACTGGTGGCGATCACATCAGCTATGGCCCGTGGACAGCGCTCAACGAGATTCCGGTCGCAAATCGCAACACGCAAGCGCATCAAGCGCTCATGGACCTGACAGGTGACGGTCGCCTGGACTGGCTCGTTGCTCAGCCCGGCATGAGCGGCTTCTACACGCTGAATCCGGATAAAACCTGGTCAAGCTTCATTCCATTCACGGCGTTCCCGCCTGAATTTTTCAACGTCCTTTCGCAGTTGGGTGATTTGACGGGCAACGGACTCAGCTCCCTGGCGCTGATCGGCCCCAACGCGGTGCGCCTTTACGCCAATAGACGTGAGGACGGCTTTGCCAGGGGCGAGGATGTCCCTCATGAGCCGATAGATGACCGCTTGCCATTAATCAGCAGTTCACGCGGTGAACTGGTGTTTTTGGGCAATCTGCTGGGCAGTGACATGACCGAGTTGTGCCGCATTCGCCACAACGAAATCAAATGCTGGCCAAACCTTGGGCATGGTCGCTTCGGCCAGGGTTTCGTCATGAGTGCCCTGCCCTTCGAATACGAAACATTCGATGCGGCACGTGTACGGATCGCAGATTTGAACGGCTCCGGCGCCCCAGCGCTGATTTATCTGAATTCGGATGGATTCGAGATTTACCTCAACCGGGGTGGCAATGGTTTTGAGCAGGTTCCCATTCAGGTTGCCTGGCCCGAAGGTGTGCGTTACGACAACCTGTGCCAGGTCACACTCGCCGACCTGCAGGGACTTGGCTGCGCCAGCCTGATCTTGACTGTACCGCACATGAAACCCCGGCACTGGCGTTATGATTTTGTTAGCGCCAAACCGTATTTGATGATCGCCAGCAATAACAACATGGGTTGCAGCACCGAGGTGGTGTATCGAAGTTCCGCGCAGTACTGGCTGGATGAAAAACAGCGAACTCTCAAGCTCAAGCGCCTTCCTGTTTGTTACTTGCCTTTTGCTATGCAAGTCGTCAGTCAGCAAACCCAACGCGACGAAATCACCGGCAATTGCCTGAATCAGTTTTTCAGCTATTTCGAGGCCTGGTACGACAGTCAGGATCGAGAGTTCCGTGGCTTCGGGCGACTGCACCAAACCGACAGCGAAACCACGTCGGACAAAGACGAAAGCTTCACCGCCCCGGCATTGATCTGTACCTGGTTTCATACCGGCAAGCACATCGACAGGCCTCGCGATGGTTACTTCAATCGCGATGACGAGGCACACCCGCTGGGTGACACGCTCTTTTGTCGATTTCACCCGAGCGATGAGTGCGAAGAGTTCATCAGGCCGGCCGATGAAGCCACCGCCCACGAAATCGCCCGCGCCCTTTCAGGCTCTGTGCTGAGAATGGAAACGTACGCGGCGGATGATCCGGTCCCGGCCAATCCGTACCTCGTGGAACAGTCCCGATACATCGTGCGCCAAGTGCGTGAACGCGGTGACCACCACCCCAACGCGGTGCTGCTGCCGTCGCTATTGGAAAACATCAGTTACCACTACGAGCGCTTCGTCGAAGACCCGCTGTGCCGCCACGTCATTAATCTGAACCGGGACGCCTTCGGGCTGACGAGTCACAGCATCACAGTCAGCTATGCCCGGCGCAGAACCGTGGACGATGAGCCGCCGTTTGATGATGTCGACGAACGCAAATGGTGGATTGACGCCCATGATCCGGCTCAACAGTGCTACTACCTGAGCGAAACCCGCGCTGAGTTTATTCACCTGTCCAATCTGCAAGGCTGGCGGCTTGGCCTGCCGTATCGGCAACGCGGTAACGCACTGGTATTGCCCAAGAGCCCAGCCCCTGAGGGCCTTAGCCCAAAGGACATTGCCCATGAACAGTTTCGTGACCTGTTCAAGTCACCCGAATGGGTGGCTCAGCGGGAGCTGACGTCGCAATCGGTGCAGCGTTATTTCAAAACAGCAGACGGCACGCTGCTCCCGGACGGCACTGCCGAGTTCGAAGCATTGGCGGGGCCACTGGAAATGGCTCAACTGAACAAGACGGCGCTGGACGTTTACGGCGACGTGAGCCCTGCGATCGATATCCGGGAAGAACTGGCGAAGATTGGCTATCTGCCCATGGATCTGTTTCTGGGTACGGACAAAGAGGCCGACGAAGAAGAGGACAAGCAGAGAAATCTTTGGTCCGCCCGATACAGTTTTGCCAAGTATGGCGACCTTCAACACTTTTATAAGGTGGTGCAGTTCAACGAAACACAAAGCCACGGAATCACCTCGACCCAGTACGATAACTACTGGCTGATGAACATCAGCGTTGAGCTGCCGGACGGCTGTACCACACGCGTTGAATTCGACTACCACTCACTGCAACCGCTGCGCATCATCGATGCCAACGATAACGCCGAAGAAGCCCTTTACGATCCGTCCGGCCCGCACACTGTCACCTATTACGGAATCGAAGCCGACAAGCTCGCCGGTTTCTTGCCCATCGCCGACTATCAGCGTCCCGACGATGCCAGCGCCGGCACGGCCATCGACGCCCCGAAAGAGGCGCTGCAAAACGCTGCCAGTACCTGGCGCAAGGACCTGTTCAGCTGGATGGGTCAACTCCCCCCTTCCGTCCGGCAGACACCCGATTGGCTGACCGACGCGTGCGCGCAAGGTTGGGTGTTGCCAAGCCTTCACCTGCGGGCTGGCACGCGGCGGCGACTGGCCCGGCTCAAGTCCCGGACGCCTGCCGAGCAGGCATTGTGGGAACGGCTGCCAAGCGTCCCACGCATTCCGGTGCACAGCGTCGTCCTCACCGCCGATCGCGACTACTACGATCAGACACTGCAGCAAATCCGCATCATCCTGAGCATCGCCGATGGGTTCGGACGGTCCCTGCAAACCCAACAATTGGTTGAACCCGGCGATGCCTATGTCGTGGAAAACGGCGAACTGGTGATTGAAGACGGTCAACCAAAGGTTGCGCACGCCGATCGGCGCTGGCGCATCAGCGAACGCGTGGAATACAACAACAAGGGGCTCCCTGTTCGCACCTATCGTCCCTATTTCGCCAATACCTACGGCTACATCCACGACCACGCCTTCAGGCAGTTCGGTCACCACGACAAGCACTTTTATGACGTGCTCGGTCGCCTGATCAAGATCATCAACGCCAAAGGCGATGTCGCGCTAGAAATAGTCCACCCCTGGTACAAAACCAGTCTGGATTTCAATGACACCTACGTTGCGCCGCCTTCGAAAGGGCGCAAGGCAGACTGCCTGTGACTGGCACCGCTGACTGGAACACCCCCTCAATAACGTGCAATGACTCGCGTGGCCGGTCGGTGCGACAGATTGCTTACCTGCGCAATCTGAACAAGGCACAGCTGGAGCCCTTCATCACCCGGCAGACCTTTGACGTTATCGGGCGGCTGGTCGAGCAGCGGGACCCGCGACTGGCCAATACCGAGCGGCCCAACCTGAAGTCGGTCTACGGTCTGTCCGAACAATCGATCAAGGCCGACAGCGTCGATGCCGGCTGGCGGATAAGCCTGGCCGGTGTAGACGGTAAAATACGTCAACGTTGGGACCAGCGCGGCAGTCATTGGCGCATCGCTTACGACAACCGGTTACGCGAAGTCGCCATTGACGAGAACGGTCAACCGAACGTTGAAACCTTTACGTATGCCGACGCCTCGGGCACCCCCGACGGCAATGTACGCGGCCAGCTGATCAGGCAAGTCGATCCCTCGGGCATTCTTGAATTCCACAGCTTCAGCCTGCACGGCCAACCGTTGCGCGACAGCCGAACAATCACCGGCGCCGGCACCTTTACCAGTCAGCGGACCTACAACCCGCTCGGCGCGCTGCTGACCCAGACCGATGCCGGTGATCATCAGCAACAGATGCAGTACGACATCGCCGGGCAGCTGCAACAGGTTCGCCTGCGGCTCACGTCCACAGGAGCTTGGCAGCCCGTTCTGACCGACGCCCGGTATAACGCCGCCAGCCAGATCATCGAGCAACAGGCCGGCAACAATGTGGTCAGCACCTGGACTTACGATGCGGCCGATGGTCGGCTCGATAGCCTGACCGCCGGTGTTCCGGGACAGGACCTGCTCCAACACTTTCAGTACGGTTATGACCGGGTCGGGAACCTGTTACGCATCGACGATCTCGCGTTTCAACCGGTGTACTTCAAAAACCAGCTCATYGATGGYCATCGAGCGTTTACCTATGACTCGCTGTATCAGCTGACCAGCGCCACCGGCCATGACGCCGCGCCGACTTCCGACCTGCCGGGCCGTCCGTTGCCGACTGATCCCAAAAACCACCTCAACTACAAACAGACCTACACCTACGACGGCGGCGGCAACCTGATCAAGTTGATCCATGAGCGCGCGGTGGGCGGCTACACCCACGAGATGTTCATTGACCCGTCCAGCAACCGGGGCGTGCGCTGGAAAGCAGGCGACCCCGTCCCCGATTTCGACGGTTTGTTCGACCGCCATGGCAATCAGCTGGCGTCGTCTCCGGGAAGGCCGCTGCACTGGAACAGCCGCGATCAACTGGCATCAGCGACGCTGATTGAGCGTGACGGCGCGCCCAACGATGAAGAAACCTTTCGCTACARCCAGGGCACACGCGTCTACAAGCGCCACGAAACCCATACGTCCACCACGACGCATTTTCACCAGGTGCTTTACCTGCCGGGGCTGGAAGTCCGTACCCGCGACAACGGCGAAGTGCTGCACGTCATCACCCTGGCGGGAGGTCGTGGCAGCGTGCGTTGCCTGCATTGGGTCAGCAAAAAACCCGACGGAATCGATCAGGATCAACTGCGCTACAGCCTCGACGATCACCTGGGTTCGAGCCTGATGGAACTGGATCAACAGGCCAGGYTGATCAGCCACGAAGGCTATTACCCGTTTGGCGGCAGCGCCTGGCTGACGGCGGTTTCAGCGCWGGAGGTCAGTTACAAAACCGTCCGTTATTCGGGCAAGGAAATGGATGAATGCGGGCTTTATTACTACGGCGCTCGTTACTACGCGCCGTGGTTGCAGCGTTGGGTGAGTGCTGATCCGGCCGGGGATGTGGACGGGCTTAATTGGTATGGGTTTGTGGGCAATAACCCCTTGCGTTATATCGACAGCCACGGCACACGCAAGGAGGATGCGGCAAAACAGCAGATCATCGACGCGTCAAACACACTATCGACCGTCAACAGCGAAATGAAGAAACTCAATTATCAACTCTACAATCTCACTCGAACCCGTGACATCTACAAAACGGCGGGCAAGAAATTGCTCTATAGCGTGGCTTCGTTTGCCGTCACGTTTCATGCGGGGGCGGCTGGAGCCACGATAGGTACAGGCATCGGCAGCCTGACGGGCCCGGCGGCACCGGTTGCGGTGCCGATTGCAGCGGCTGTCGGAGGGATTTTTGCCGCCGAAGCGGCTGCCAAAGCCATGGACAAAATCGGCGAGGAAACAGGGCTGGGTTACACCATCACCCCGGACCCGTCAGCGATCTCGGTGAAAAACCTGAAAAGCAAATCCCGCGCCGAGCCTTTCAGCGTTAAAGCGGTGGCGCAGAGCTTCAGCCCGGAGAATTCCGCAGGCCTGATAAAAACAGCCACCGAGACTTCCGCCAGAATCATTGGTAAACACCTCAAGGTGCCTTACCTCAAACAATCCCTGGCGATAGCGCGTCAGGCGTCCCAACTGACCGAAGCGCTCAATGATTCCCTTGGCCAAGGCGATCTCGACAGAATAACGTCCAATCTCGACGCGCTGGACAGCTATCTCAATGACGTAGAAGCGCAGGTCAACGAAGCCCTTGAAACGCTGGCAGACGCAGCCGTCAGCGATGACAGGTTGATCGGCGCCCTCAACATGCCGATGAACTCGGGTGCTCTCGACAGGTCGAGGCTTGAGCAGGACTTCAAAGTCGCACGAAGCGGGATCAAGCAAGCCAGAAACCTGGCCGGAAGAGTCTCTCAGTACCTCAGCGAAAAAAGAGCCGCCTGAAGCCCTGCGCCGTGGCGCCGGGCCCTGAATTTTCGGCGCAACTCCATGTTATGGTGCGCGCCCCTACTGCTGATTGTTTCAGAAACCATGTTTGCTCGTTCGCGCACGTTACGCCTGACGCTGTACACCTTGCTGATCATCGCCGGCGCCGTGCTCGCGGCCAGTTTCGCCATGCGTCACGCCGAACGCCAGGCCCTGGTTGAAGACGCCGCGCGCGCCAATCAGCAACTGGCGCTGTACGCCAATTCCCTGCACACCCTGATCGATCGTTACCGCGCCCTGCCCGCCGTGCTTGCGCTGGACCCGGAGTTGCGCGCCGCGCTCAACGGCCCGGTATCGCCTGAACAGCAGGATGCGCTGAATCGCAAATTGGAAAAAATCAACGGCGCGGCGCAATCCTCGACCCTCGAACTGCTCGACCGCACCGGCCTCGCCGTGGCCGCCAGCAACTGGCGGTTGCCCAGCAGCTATGTCGGCCACAACTACGGCTTTCGTCCGTACTTCAGTGAGACACGCACCCAAGGCACCGGGCGTTTTTATGCGGTGGGCGTGACCAGCGGGATTCCGGGGTATTTCCTGTCCAGCGCAGTCACCGGCGACAACGGTGAGTTTCTCGGGGCGATGGTGGTCAAGCTTGAGTTTCCGGAACTGGAGCGCGAATGGCGCCAAGGCAGCGACACGCTGCTGGTCAGTGATGCACGCGGAATCATCTTTATCGCCAACCAGCCGGGCTGGCGCTATCGACTGTTGAAGCCGTTGAGCGACAGCGATCACGCCGCGCTCAAAGCCACCCGCCAATACGACAAACAACCGCTGACAGCGCTGGACTATCAATCTCTGCAGCACTTCGACGACAACAGTGATCTGAGGCGCGTCGCGGGCCCCGGCGGGACGGCTGATTATCTGTGGGAGTCGCTGCCGCTGGTCAGCGACGGCTGGACCCTGCATTTGCTGCGCCGCCCGCAAGTCGCCTTCGCAGACAGCCGCAACGCCGCGCTTGCCGCTGCCGGACTGTGGCTGGCGCTGGTGTTTCTGTTGCTGTTCCTTAATCAACGCTGGCGCCTGGCCAAAATGCGTCAGCGCAGCCGCGAAGAGCTTGAACGACTGGTAGAGGAGCGCACCCGCGATTTGCGTACCGCTCAAGACGGTCTGGTGCAATCGGCCAAACTCGCGGCCCTCGGGCAAATGTCGGCCGCCCTCGCCCATGAAATCAACCAGCCACTGACCGCCCAACGCATGCAGCTTGCGACGTTGCGCCTGCTGCTCGATCACGGTCGGGTCGACGACGCCTACAAGGCGCTCAGGCCGGTGGATGAGATGCTGACGCGCATGGCGGCCCTCACAGGCCACCTGAAAACCTTCGCCCGCAAAAGCCCCAGCGGCCTGCGCGAACGGCTGGACCTGGCGGCGGTGGTGGACCAGTCGCTGCACTTGCTCGACGCGCGTGTGCGTGACGAACAGGTCAGCACCGTGCTGCACCTGACCCGCCCGGCGTGGGTGCGCGGCGATGCGATTCGTCTGGAACAGGTGTTGATCAATCTGCTGCGCAATGCCCTCGACGCGATGCACGACAAGCCCTGCAAACGCCTGGAAATCCGCCTCGAAGCCGACGAGCAATTGTGGCGTCTGACGGTCAGCGACAATGGCGGCGGCATCGCCGAAGAATATCTGCCGAATGTATTCGATCCGTTCTTCACCACCAAACCGGTGGGCGATGGCCTGGGCCTTGGTCTGGCGGTATCGTTTGCCATCGTTCACGAATCGGGCGGCCGCCTGAGTGCCGACAATGGCGAAAACGGCGCCGTGTTTACCCTGACCTTGCCCATCGATCTGGAGGCGCCTGTTTCATGCTGAATTCAGTGATGGTGGTCGACGACGAAAGCAGCATCCGCAGCGCCGTCGAACAATGGCTGAGCCTGTCGGGTTTCGAGGTGCAGTTGTTCAGCCGCGCCGATGAGTGCCTGGCACAATTGCCCGCGCACTTTCCCGGCGTGATCCTCAGCGACGTGCGCATGCCGGGCATGACCGGGCTGGAGTTGCTGGCAGAAGTGCAGCGGCGCGATGCCGATTTGCCGGTGATTCTGCTGACTGGTCACGGCGATGTGCCGATGGCGGTCGAAGCGATGCGCGATGGCGCGTATGACTTTCTCGAAAAACCCTTCAGCCCGGAAACCCTGCTGAGCAGTTTGCGCAGGGCGTTGGACAAGCGTCGGCTGGTGCTGGAAAACCGCGCGTTGCACGAACAGGCCGACAACCGCGCCAAACTCGATGCAACCCTGCTCGGTGTGTCCCGTGGCTTGCAGACCTTGCGCCGACAGGTGCTGGACCTGGCGGCGTTGCCGGTCAACGTGTTGATCCGGGGTGAAACCGGCAGCGGCAAAGAGCTGGTCGCCCGTTGCCTGCATGACTTCGGGCCACGTGCCGACAAACCGTTTGTGGCGCTCAACTGCGCGGCGATTCCCGAGCAGTTGTTCGAGGCCGAGTTGTTCGGCCACGAGAGCGGCGCGTTTACCGGCGCTCAGGGCAAACGCATCGGCAAGCTGGAATACGCCGATGGCGGCACGTTGTTTCTCGATGAAATCGAAAGCATGCCGCTGGCCCAGCAAGTGAAATTGCTGCGGGTGTTGCAGGAGCAGAAGCTGGAACGCCTGGGCTCGAATCAGAGCATTCGCGTTGATTTGCGGATCATTGCCGCGACCAAACCGGATCTGCTCGATGAGGCGCGAGCCGGGCGTTTTCGTGAGGATTTGGCCTATCGACTGAACGTCGCCGAGTTACGGCTCCCGCCGTTGCGTGATCGGCGCGAAGACATTCCGTTGTTGTTCGAATCGTTTGCCCAGCAAGCCGCCGAGCGTTTGGGCCGGACTTTTCCACCGCTGACCGGCCCGCAGTTGAGTCACTTGCTGAGCCACGACTGGCCAGGCAATGTGCGCGAACTGGCAAACGTTGCCGAGCGGCAAGTGCTGGGACTGGGTGAGCCGCAACTGGAGGGGATTGATCCGGGGCAGTCGCTGGCGGCGCAGCAGGAAGCGTTTGAAGCGCATTGTTTGCGCGCGGCGTTGACCCGGCACAAAGGCGATGTGAAAGCGGTGCTTGAAGAGCTGCAACTGCCGCGCCGCACCTTCAATGAAAAGATGCAGCGGCATGGGTTGAGTCGGGAGATGTTCCTGACTGACAGCTGATTTTTGCAGTGTCCGGACTGGCCYCTTCGCGAGCAAGCCCGCTCCCACATTTGAATTGTGTACACCGGACCACTGTGGGAGCGGGCTTGCTCGCGAAGGGGCCGGTAAAGGCAACACATCAAACGGCCCATAAGCAATTTTCCGCTCACACCCAATCCAGCATAAGCGGATTTCCGCTCACCCAGCCTTCCAAACCCCTCTAAACCGCCCCTCTTCCTCTTGGCACACCTCCTGCTATAGCCCTCACAGGCCGCGTTTAAACGCGCTCCACAAAAACAATTAAATGAAGGATCCTTCAATGGATAACTCAAACGCCCTGCCCCTTGGGTCGGCTGCCGTGCCGGCTAAAGAAAGAACCACCGCCAGCCGCATCAAATCGATCTTCAGCGGCTCGGTCGGCAACATGGTCGAGTGGTACGACTGGTATGTCTACGCCGCCTTCTCCCTGTACTTCGCCAAGGCCTTTTTCCCCAAAGGCGACACCACCGCCCAACTGCTGAACACCGCCGCAATCTTCGCCGTCGGCTTCCTGATGCGCCCGATCGGTGGCTGGCTGATGGGCCTGTATGCCGACAAGGTCGGGCGCAAAAAGGCCCTGATGGCCTCGGTGTACCTGATGTGCTTCGGCTCGCTGCTGATCGCCCTGAGCCCGGGTTATGAAACCATCGGCATCGGCGCACCGATCCTGCTGGTGTTCGCGCGCCTGCTGCAAGGTCTGTCGGTTGGTGGCGAGTACGGCACCTCGGCGACCTACCTCAGCGAGATGGCCACCAAGGCACGTCGCGGGTTCTACTCCAGCTTCCAGTACGTGACGTTGATCTCCGGTCAGCTCATCGCGTTGGCGGTGCTGATCGTGCTGCAACAGACCCTGACCACTGAAGAACTGTACGCCTGGGGCTGGCGCATCCCGTTCGCCATCGGCGCACTGTGCGCTGTAGTCGCGCTGTACCTGCGTCGCGGCATGGAAGAAACCGAGTCATTCACCAAAAAAGAAAAAGCCAAGGAAAGCGCGATGCGCACCTTGATGCGCCATCCCAAGGAACTGATGACCGTGGTCGGCCTGACCATGGGCGGTACCCTGGCGTTCTACACCTACACCACCTACATGCAGAAATACCTGGTGAACACGGTCGGCATGAGCATCTCCGACTCCACCACGATTTCGGCGGCCACGCTGTTCCTGTTCATGTGCCTGCAACCGATCATCGGCGGGCTGTCGGATAAAGTCGGCCGTCGGCCGATCCTGATTGCCTTCGGCATTCTGGGGACGCTGTTCACCGTACCGATCCTGACCACCCTGCACACCGTTCAGACCTGGTGGGGCGCGTTCTTCCTGATCATGGCGGCACTGATCATCGTCAGCGGCTACACCTCGATCAACGCCGTGGTGAAAGCCGAACTGTTCCCGACTGAAATTCGTGCACTGGGTGTTGGCTTGCCATATGCGTTGACCGTGTCGATCTTCGGCGGCACCGCGGAATACATCGCGTTGTGGTTCAAGAGCATTGGCATGGAAACCGGGTACTACTGGTATGTCACGGCATGTATTGCCGTGTCGTTGCTGGTGTACATCACCATGAAAGACACCCGCAAGCATTCGCGGATCGAGACGGACTGACCATTAGTTTGAGGGTGGCTTGACTGGCCCCATCGCGAGCAGGCTCGCTCCCACAGTTGATCTCCTGTGAACACAGAATTTGTGAACACCAAAGATTAATTGTGGGAGCGAGCCTGCTCGCGATTGCGGTCTGACATTCAACATGGACGTCGACTAATACCCCCTGATCATTTGGACCGCAACGCTGGAAATTATCGGCTCGTCCTTGCACCATGGTCGCCTCACAAGCGCTCCTGGATTGCACTTCATGTCCGACGACATCCATTTCTACGAACCCGCCAACGGCCACGGCCTGCCCCACGACCCGTTCAACGCCATCGTCGGCCCGCGCCCCATTGGCTGGATTTCCTCGCAGGATGCCAACGGCCGCTTGAACCTGGCGCCGTACAGCTTCTTCAACGCGTTCAATTACATTCCGCCGATCATTGGTTTTTCCAGCGTCGGGCGCAAAGACAGCCTGAACAACATCGAGCAAACCGGCGAATTCGCCTGGAACCTCGCCACTCGCCCGTTGGCCGAACAGATGAACCAGAGTTGCGCAATGGTCGGGCCTGAGGTCAACGAATTCGAACTGTCCGGGCTGACACCTGTTGCCTCGAAAATCATTCAAGTGCCACGGGTCGCCGAAAGCCCGGTGTCCTTCGAATGCAAGGTCACGCAGATTATTCAGTTGCAGCGCGCGGACGGCAATGTGGTGCCGAGCTGGCTGATTCTCGGCGAAGTGGTCGCCGTGCATATCGCCAAGTGGCTATTGAAGGATGGGGTCTACGACACCGCCGCGGCAGAACCGATTCTGCGCGGCGGTGGGCCAGCGGATTATTTTCAGCTGGGGCCGGAGGCGTTGTTCAAGATGTACCGCCCCGGGTCGACCCGGTAATTACCAGAGCAGATCGGTGTTTTCCTTGACGTCCTTGAGGCGGGTCAGCTCTTTGGCTGYCGCTTCATCGGCCTCATGCGCCGTCTTGAAGGTGCGGTCTTCCAGGACTTTGTGGAAACGCGGTGCGCCCGCGCCACCCAGGGCTTTGACGGCGATGGCGGCGTGGTAACCACCCTCACCCGGTACTACTGCGGAAACGGCTTCGAACTGTTCAAAGGCTTTACGTGCCATGTCGCGGATCCTGGTTGTTTGAGAATGGCCTCATTAAACCCTCAACCCGCCATTTTGTGTACCCACGACTGGGTCTGACCTAACGCCTGGGCGGCCGATACGTCCTTGAAGGTATGAAAATCCAGGCTGTTGACCACCAGGCCCTGCACCAACTCGGTAAACACCTCCATCGCCGGGGTGCTGAAGTACGCGGTCATGGCCTGCTGGTTCATCCAGAAACCGGACACCAGCCACAACTCGGGATCGCACTGCGATTGTTGCAGGGCAAAGCTCAGGCAACCCGGCGCATTGCGCGACGGCTCGATCAAGGCACTCAGGCGCGCACCGAGTTCCATCGAATGGCCGGCGCGGGCACGGACGAAAGCCATATGGCTGACGGGGATCTGCGTAGACATGTTCAACCCTCCCAGGTACTCGAGTGGCAGCCGTGGGACGGGCTGCGACAGGATCCAAGGTTAAGCGCGCAGGTTCCAGCGCGGTTAGTCGATTCCTGCCGGTGTATTGCACAATCCTGCGCGACGTCTCAAAAACTTCTAATACCCGGCAAATCGCGTTCAGGCCTAAGAAACAGGGCATTCAAGCAAGTTTTCCTTGAACGGCCCTGCCGTAGAGGCACCGCTAATCCACTCCGTGCAGAATCAGGCAAGGTTCAGGCAGGATGTGTCTACCGCATCGTCTTGCACAAACATAAGCTCGGCTCATTACCCACGCCCCACCGAGGATGCCTTGCATGTCGTCGCTCGATCATTTTCAAGCCCCGCTGGACGCCGACATGGAGAAACAGCGCGCAGAACTGGCCGCGATCATCCGCCGCAATACGCAGGAGGATGGCAATTACGCGACGGCCGTCGGTTCGCTCTTCATGTCACGCCATAGCCAGTCCCATGAATTTGCCCCGGTGCTCGCCCAACCGGCGCTGTGCATCATGGCGCAGGGGCGCAAAGAGGTCCGGCTGGCCGATGAGCACTTCAACTACGACCCGCTGAACTACCTGGTGGTGTCGGTCTCGATGCCGCTCAGCGGGCGGGTGGTGGATGTCTCGCCCGAAGCACCGATCCTTGCGGTGCGGCTGGACATCGACCCGGCGGAAATCAGCGCGCTGATTGCCGACGCCGGCCCTTTGGGCGTGCCGACTCGCCCCACCGGTCGTGGCCTGTACGTCGAACGGATCGACACCGCCATGCTTGACGCCGTGCTGCGCCTGGCGCGTTTGCTGGACACCCCGAAAGACATCGCCATGCTCGCGCCGCTGATTCGTCGGGAGATTCTTTATCGGTTGTTGCGCAGCCCGCAGGGTCATCGGCTGTATGAAATTGCGATTGCCAACAGCCAGAGCCATCGCATCAGCCAGGCGATCAAGTGGCTGAACGGCAACTACGAACAACCGCTGCGTATCGATGACTTGGCGAAGGAAGTGAACCTGAGCGTGTCGACGCTGCATCACCGGTTCAAGGCAATGACGGCGATGAGTCCGTTGCAGTATCAGAAGCAACTGAGGTTGCAGGAAGCGCGGCGATTGATGCTGGCGGAAGGGTTGGAGGCTTCGGCGGCGGGGTATCGGGTGGGGTATGAAAGCCCTTCGCAGTTCAGCCGGGAATATAGCCGGTTGTTTGGGGCACCGCCGTTGCGGGATTTGGCGCGGTTGCGGTTATCGGTCTGATCGGATTTTGCGGTGTGGCTACGGACGCCTTCGCGAGCAAGCCCGCTCCCACATTCGACCGAGTTCTCTCAGGAGAATGCGGTAGAAATGTGGGAGCGGGCTTGCTCGCGAAGAGGCCGGCAAGGCCACCATCAAATCCGGATCAGGCACCCAATACGCGGCAAGCCTCAGCCGGCAAGGTCACCGACACCGGGTTGCCGATGTTCAACCCAAACCCCTGACACGGCGTGCTCAGCGCGGTAAACGACACCCCGGAACACTCCACAGTGGTTTCAATCGTCGCGCCGATATCACGCACAAATGTCACCTTGCCCAGCAAGCGATTCCCCGCAGTCACCTGCGGGTGCGACAGTTGCAGGTCTTCCGGGCGAATCAGCATTTTCACTTTCTCGCCGACCACAATGCTGCTGCAAATCGGCACTTCCAGTGCATCGCCACCGGGCAAACCGACTTTGCCATTGCCCAACGCCGTGGCCGGGAAGATGTTGCCGGAGCCGATAAAATCCGCGACAAATTCGTTGGCCGGGTGGCGGTAGATTTCAATCGGCGTGCCGACTTGTTGCACGCGGTGCTCACCCAGCACCACGACGATATCGGCCATGGTCATCGCTTCACGTTGATCGTGAGTCACCATGATCGTGGTGATGTTCAGGCGCTGTTGCAGCTGACGGATTTCCACCTGCATCGACTCGCGCAACTTGGCGTCCAGCGCCGACAGCGGCTCGTCCAGCAGGAGAATTTTCGGCCGCGAAGCAATCGCCCGGGCAATCGCTACACGCTGGCGTTGACCGCCGGAGAGTTTTGCCACCGGTCGATCAATCATTGCCTGCAGCTGAATCAGCTCCAGCAATTCCACCACCCGCGCCTGTTGATCCGCCTTGCTGACGCCACGCAGTTTCAGCGGATAGGCGATGTTCTCCCCCACCGTCATGTGCGGAAACAGCGCCAGCGATTGAAACACCATGCCGAAATTGCGCTGATGCGCCGGGGTGTGGCCGATGTCTTCACCGTCCAGGCGAATCTCGCCACCGGTCAGGGTTTCAAGGCCGGCAATCATTCGCAGCAATGTGGTTTTGCCGCAGCCCGACGGACCGAGGAAACACACCAGTTTGCCCTCAGGCAAATGCAGGTTTACATCCTTTACCGCGCAGGCCGAGCCGTAATGTTTCTCGACGTTTTCCAGAATCAGACCAGACATATGAACCACCTCAAGAAATCAGAACGAAACGCCACCTTCACCGACTAGCTTCTCGAGCGCCCAGATCAGGACGAAGTCGATCAGCACGATCAGCACGGCAAACGAGAAAACGGTAGGGTCGAGCGAAGACACGGTGCGGCTGTACATCCAGATCGGCACGGTCATGACGTCGATGGTGTAGAGGAAATAGGTCACGGTGAATTCGTTGAACGAGACGATGAACGCCAGCAGCATGCCTGCCAGAATCCCCGACTTCATCAACGGCACCACCACATCGACAATCGCCCGGGTCGGCGAAGCACCGAGCATTTGCGCGGCCTCTTCGACTTCGCTGCCGATGGACAGCATCGCCGCCGTKCAGTTTTTCACCACGAACGGCAATGCCAGGATCACGTGGGCAATCACCAGCCGCGAGGTGGTCATCTGGAACGGCAGGCTGTCAAACACCAGCAACAACGCCAGCCCCAACACCACCATCGGAAACACCAGCGGCAGCGACATCAGTTGCAACGCCACGGCCTTGCCACGGAACTCGCACCGGGTCAGTGCATAAGCGGCCGGCACCGCAATGATCGTGGCGAAAACCATGGTCAGGCACGCGACCATCAAACTGGTGGTCATGGCCTTGCCCAGGCTCAGCACGTCGCTGGCATCCGGCGAAACGAAGGTGTGCCAGGCGGCCTTGTACCATTGCAGGCTGTAGCTGCTCGGCGGGAAGTCGAGGTTCGACGCGCCGCTGAACGACATCACGATCATGGTCAGGATCGGTAACACCGCCAACAGCAGGATGAAGCCGGAAAGGATGCCGGCAAACTTGCCGGTTTCACCCGGCAGCAGGCCATAACGCTTCTTGGTCAGGGTGCTCATTGCGAAGCCTCCAGCATGCGCCGACGGCGGCCAGTGATGTATTCGGACAAGGTCATGATCGCCAGCGTGGTGACAATCAGCACCACACCGGCAGCGGATGCGGCGGGCCAGTTCATCAGCGGCGCGATCTGGTCATGGACCATCACCGCCAGCATCGGCACGCGTCGGCCACCGAGCAGCAAAGGCACCACGAAGCTGCTGGCGTTGTAGGCAAATACCAACGTCGCGCCGGTAATAATCCCCGGCATGCTCATCGGCAGCACCACCTGACGGAACACCTGCAAACGACTGGCGCCCAGGGTCGCGGCGGCTTCTTCATAAGTACGGGCGACGCCGCGCATGGCGCTGGCAATCGGCAGCACGGCCAGCGGGAACGCGGTTTGCACCAGCCCCATCAGCACGCCGTTCTGGTTGTAGAGCAGCATGATCGGGCGCTTGATCAGACCGAGGCCCATCAATGCCTGATTGAGCATGCCGCCAGGGCCGAGGATCACCAGCCAGCCGTAGCTTTGCAGCAGCAGGTTGACCAGCAACGGCAACAGCACCGCAGCGAGGAAAATCCGGCGCACGAACGGCGAAGTCAGGCGCGACATGGTGTAGGCCACCGGGATCGCCAGCACCACGGCGATCACCGCGCTGATCAGCGCCAGGCGCAGGGTCAGCAGCAAGGATTTGAGATAATACGGTTCCAGCAATTGGGCGTAACTGGCCAGGCTGAACCCGGTCCATTCCGCGCCTTTGGTGCCCACGCTCATGCGCAGGACCAGCAGGCTGGCGGCGATCAGTACACCCAGAAACRGCATCGACGGCGTCAGGAAAAACCAGGCGCGGGTCGTCGGCGAAACACCCCGTTGCGCACGCTCGGGGGCGACACTTACCGGATGAGTCAGAGGTTGGTGTTCCATAGCAAGGGTCTCGTCAATGGAAAGCAGCTGACAAACACAGTCCTTGAACCACCCTGCTCCCCTTGTGGGAGCGAGCCTGCTCGCGAAAGCGGTGTGTCAGTCACATCGATGCTGGATGTGCCGACGCATTCGCGAGCAGGCTCGCTCCCACAGGGGGGTTCAGTGTTCTAAAGACTTTTGGTTGTCACTCAATCAGGAAGAAAAGATTTCCGTGTAGCGACGAATCCATTGGTCATGCACGGTGGCCAGGAAGGCGTTGTCGTGCATGATCGCCTTCTCGGCAATCTGCTCTGGCGTGAGGATGTACGGGCTCTTGCGCGCTTCGGCGGAGATGATCGCCTTGGCGTTGACCGGGCCGTTGTAGATGTCTTCAGCCATCTTGCCCTGCACCACCGGGTCCAGGGAGTGGTTGATGAAGGCGTACGCCATGTCGGTGTCGCCCGGACGGTTCTTCGGCATGACCGAGAGCATCAGGTCGGTGTAGAAACCTTCCTTCATGCCGAACGAAGCGCCCAGACCGTAGGCCGGATCGCGGATCTGTTTCGGGAAGAACGCCGGCGCGTACAGACCGCCCATGTCMAGGGAGCCAGTGCGGAACAGCTCGGCGATCTGGTTCGGGTTTTCACCCAGGGTGACCACACGATCTTTCAGCTCGGCGAGTTTCTTGAAGCCCGGCTCAATATTGTGCTCGTCACCACCGGCCAGTTTGGCGGCGATGATGATCAGGTCCATGGCCTCGGTCCAGTTTGGCGGCGGCAGGAAGATGTTCGGCGCGGCGTCGGCGTCCCACAGGGAGGCGTAGCTGGTCGGGGCTTCTTTCTGGGTGCGAGTGCTGTAGACCAGGCTGTTGCACCAGAGGAGGTAACCGATACCGTGGCCATTGGCCCCGGTGCGGTATTTTTCCGGTACGTCGACCAGGTTGGGAATGCGGTTGAGGTCGGGTTTTTCCAGCAGGTTGGCGGCGGCCAGACCTTCGGCGCCGACGCCTGCCAGGGTGATGATGTCGTATTGCGGACGATCACCGCCGGCCTTGAGTTTGGCGACCATTTCCGAGGTACTGCCGGTGCGGTCAGCGATGACCTTGCAGCCGTACTTGTCTTCGAAGGTCGCGGCGATGTTGCGCAGGGCTGCCAGGCCGGTGTCATCGGACCAGGTCAGCAAACGCAGGGTTTTGCCCGCAAAGCGTGTGTCGCTGGCATTGGCCTTGATGAACGGCATGCTCATGGCCGCTGCTGCCACCGAGGCTACGCCCACGGTCTTGATGAATTGACGTCTGTTCAGATCATGCTCGCCCATTACGGACTCCCTTTGTTTTTGTAGGTATGAGGCTGGTCGCAACCGTTGCATCCGCGCGGCCAATTCAGCTTTAAACCCCCGTATTCACGGGGTTGAGCTGCGCCGACGGGTTCATCCTGAGGTCGTGCAAAACACCTGACTATCGATAAAAACTCATTGAAGCCATGACGCCAGCGCATGCCTCAACACGAGGCATGCACTCACCTTTTTCGTGCTGTCAGACAGCCCGAATCACGTGTTTGATTTCCTGGAAAGCTTGCAAGCCCCACGGCCCTAACTCGCGACCGATGCTGCTCTGTTTGTAGCCACCCCAGGCGGTCTGCGGGAAGATCACCTGCGGCGCGTTGATCCACACCAGCCCCGCCTGCAAGGCGTTGGCGACCCGATCAGCAGCCTCGGGATTGCGCGTGACCACGCTGGCCACCAGGCCGAACTGGCTGTCGTTGGCCAAGGCAATCGCCTCGGCTTCAGAGGCAAAACTACGTACACAAATCACCGGACCGAAAATCTCTTCACACCACAGCGCACTGTCGAGGGGCACGTCAGTGAAGATTGTCGGTTGCAAAAAATAGCCGCGTGGCAGGTCGGCCGGACGATTGCCGCCGCAAATCAGCTTGGCGCCCGCACTCAAGCCGCGATCAATGTGGCCGAGCACACGCTGGTATTGCGCCTGATTGACCAGCGCACCCATTTCCACGGCCGGGTCGAACGGGTCGGCCACGCGAATGGCTTCGGTGCGCGCCTTCAGACGCGACAGGAATTCATCGGCCAGCACATCGGCGACCAGCACGCGGCTGGTGGCGGAACACATTTGCCCGGCGTTGAAGAAACCACCACCACAGGCCACTTCCACGGCTAGGTCGAGGTCGGCATCGGCCAGCACCAGTAGCGAGGATTTACCGCCCAGTTCCAGGCTCACGCCTTTGACGGTTTCAGCCGCGCGTTGCATGACTTGCACGCCCACCGCGTTGCTGCCGGTGAAGGAAATTTTGGCAATGCGCGGATCCGCCGACAGTGGCGCGCCGACCGCCAGGCCGGTACCGCAGACCAGGTTGAAGACGCCAGCAGGCAAACCCGCTTCAGCGATGATCGCCGCCAGTTCCAGCTCTGGCAGTGGCGTCACTTCCGAAGGCTTGAGCACCACGCAGCAACCGGCGGCCAGGGCCGGGGCGAGTTTCCACGCGGTGGTGACCATCGGGAAATTCCACGGCACGATCAGGCCGACCACACCGGCAGGCTCACGGCGCAGACGAGCGCTGAAATCGTCACTCGGCAATTCAACGGCGCTGTCTTGTTTAGCGTCGAGGCCTTCGGCCAGACCGGCGTAATACTCGAAGGTGGCGATCACGTCATCGACATCGATGGCCGCTTCGAACAGCGGCTTGCCGTTGTTGCTCGACTGCAAGTGCATCAGTTGCTCACGACCCGCCTGCACGCCCGCCGCGATGTTGCGCAGGATAGCGCCACGCTCGACGCCGGTGGTTTTCGACCAGTCGGCGAAGGCCTTGGTCGCCGCACTCACGGCGTGATCGACGGCCTGTGCATCGCCGCCATTGACCGTGGTCAACAAGGCTTCGGTCGCTGGGTTGATGACGCGCAGGTGTTCATTGCCCGCCGACCATTGACCGTCGATGAACAGACCGTCCAGCGTCGTAGGGAACGTCATTTCGACACCGCCTTCATCCACTGGGTCTGATCGATTTCAATCAGGGTCGGGCCTTGACGGTCGGCCGCGGAACGCAGCGCAGTACGCAGTTGCTCGACGCCGCTGATCGCTTCCGCGGCGCAACCCAGTGCCTTGGCCACACCGATGAAGTCCGGGGTGTAGATGTCCACGCCAACCGGTTCGATGGCGCGGTTGACCATGTACTTCTTGATCTCTTCGTAGCCCTGGTTATTCCACAGCAGCACGATCACCGGGGTGCGAGCTTCAACGGCACTGGCCAGTTCCGGCAGGGTGAACTGCAGGCCGCCGTCACCGATCAGACACACCACCGGAGGGCGGGAACTGCCTTCAACGCTGCCGCCAAGCCAGGCGCCGATGGCGGCCGGCAAGGCGTAGCCGAGGGTGCCGTAACCGGTCGACGAGTTGAACCAGCGACGTGGGCGCTCCGGGTTGAATGTCAGGTTGCCGGTGTAGACAGGCTGGGTCGAATCGCCGACGAACACAGCGTCCGGCAACACGTTCAATACGGTTTCAAGGAAGCAGGTCTGGGCCAGAGTCGGGGCATCCCAGATCTGGGCGAGCTCTTCACGCAAACGGGCAGCACGGACCTGCCCCCAATCGTTGCGACGCTCGGTCAGCGACCGCTGGGACAGCGCACTCAGCAAAGCCTGGGCGGCGTTACGCGAATCGGACACCAGCGCCACGTGCGGCGGATAGTTGCGCACGGTCTGGTCCGGGTCGATGTCCACGCGCAGCAATTGACCAGGAATTTCGAAACCACCGGCGAAGGTGACGTCATAGTCGGTCTCGGCCAGCTCGGTGCCGATGGCCAACACGACGTCGGCCTCGGCCACCAGTGCACGGGTCGCGACCAGGCTTTGGGTGGAACCGATCAGCAATGGGTGGCTGGATTCGAGCATGCCTTTGGCATTGATGGTCAGTGCCACCGGCGCGTCCAGCAACTCGGCCAGTTTCGTCAGCTCGGCGGCGGCATCGATGGCGCCGCCACCGGCGAGAATCAGTGGACGCTTCGCGTTGGCGAGCAATTCGGTCATGCGCGAAACGGCGGTTGGCGATGCGCCGGCGCGGTCGATGTTCACCGGTACGCTGCTGAGCAGGTCATCGGCTTCTTCAACCAGCACATCCAACGGAATTTCGATGTGCACCGGACGCGGACGACCAGCCTGAAACAGCGCGAAAGCGCGGGCCAAAACGCCCGGTAATTCGGACGCCGACATCAAGGTGTGGGAGAACGCCGCCACGCCGCCAACCAATGCGCCCTGGTTCGGCAGTTCATGCAGCTTGCCGCGACCGCCGCCCAACTGGCTGCGCGATTGCACGCTGGAAATCACCAGCATCGGGATCGAATCGGCGTAGGCCTGACCCATCGCCGTGGTGATGTTGGTCATGCCAGGGCCAGTGATGATGAAGCACACACCCGGTTTGCCGCTGGTGCGCGCATAACCGTCGGCCATGAAACCGGCGCCCTGTTCGTGACGCGGAGTGACGTGGTTGATGCTCGAACGGGCCAGCCCGCGATACAGCTCCACGGTGTGAACCCCGGGAATGCCGAACACCTGCTCGACCCCGTAATCTTCGAGTAACTTGACCAATACTTCGCCGCACGTCGCCATTGTGTTTTGCCCTTCTTGTTCGTTTGAGACGCCGGGCCTGCGCAGTGTTTATGATGAGTGGGCAGGTCCAGGGATGGCCTCATTGGAACGGGCGACACGTAGCCGCAACAATGGATAAAAAGTCATACTAGCCATGTCCTCACGTCATACCTTGGATCCCAATGAAACGACTGCCTCCCCTGCCGGCGCTGCACACTTTTCTGATTACCGCGCAGTGCTGCAATTTCACCCGGGCTGCCGAACAGCTGCACATCACCCAAGGCGCGGTAAGCCGACAGATCGCCGGGCTGGAAGATCATCTGGGTTATGAACTGTTTATCCGCCAGGCTCGCGGCCTCGCTCTGACGGCCGAAGGACGGGAATGGCTGCCACGGGTGCAGCAGATTTTCGGCTTGATCGACGAGGCGGTGGAACAGATCGGCGAGAAGCGCGAAACCCTGCAACTCAAGGCCCCGACCTGCGTCATGCGCTGGCTGCTGCCGCGTCTTTTGCAATGGCAGAGAGAGCGTCCGGACGTGCCGGTGGAACTGACCACCACGGTCAAGCACGGCGTGGATTTTCATCGCGAACAGTTCGATGCGGCGGTGATGTACGGCGCGCCGCCGGACACTTCATTGGTGTCGCAACGCCTGTTTGATGAACAGCTGACGCCGGTCTGTTCCAAACCGTTGCTCGAAGGTCCGGTGCCGTTGCTGACACCCGAAGATCTTGAGCAGCACATGCTGCTGCATCCCACCCGTGATGAACGGGACTGGAAAGCCTGGCTGGCCACTGCCGATGTTCGCCTGAGCAATGTCGGCAAGGGTCAGCACTTCGAAACCCTGGACCTGGCGATGTCGATGGCGTCCCAAGGGACAGGTGTGGCGATCGGAGACTGGTCGCTGATTGGCGATGACCTGAGCGCCGGGCGGCTGGTCATGCCGTTTGAGWTGAAGGTGAAGACGGGCTTGGCGTATTACCTGGTATTGCCGCAAAAGCCCGCACCTTCGCCGAAGTTGCAGGAATTGTTGGGGTGGTTGGTGGAGCAGGCGCAGAGTCGCTGAAATAGATCGTTCCCACGCTCTGCGTGGGAATGCCTCAACGGACGCTCCGCGTTCGGCTCTGGATGGGACGCAGAGCGTCCCGGGTTGCGTTCCCACGCAGAGCGTGGGAACGATCATTCACCCCACTTCATCTCGCCCTTGGCGACTTTGGCGCTCAGCTCCAGCGAACTTTCTTCGCCCAGCGTCGGGAAGCGTTTTTTCATCGCGGCGATCAGTGCGGCAGAATCCTTTGCCTTGGCGGTTTCCTCGTCGAAGGCCTTGATGTAGTCCGCCGTGAACTGCACCGCAGCCAGAGAGCGGGCGCTGTCACCGAGGTAATGGCCCGGCACGATGATGTTCGGCTTCAAGGTTTCGATGGCGTGCAGCGTCGTCAACCAATCGGCGTGAGACTGCGGGGTTTGCGTGTCGGCCATCCAGACGTGGATGTTCTCTGCCACGACTACCCCACCGACAACCGCTTTGATCGACGGAATCCAGACGAAGGTGCGATCCGGCTGTTTGCCCTCCAGCCCCACCACCTGCAACTTCTGCCCTTCCAGCATCAAGCTGTCGCCCTTGAGTACTTGCGGCACGATGGTTTTCGCCGGTACGTCGGCACCCATTTTCGGCCCCCAGAACGCCAGTTTGCCGTCGACGGAGTGCTTGATGTGATCGACGGTCGGCTGCGAGGCGAGCACTTTGGCGTTGGGGAACGCGGCGGTCAGGGTGTCGAGGCCGAAGTAGTAATCCGGGTCTCCATGGCTGATGTAGATGGTGGTCAGTTGCTTGCCGCTGGCGCGGATTTTTTCCACCACCTGTTCGGCCTGGGATTTGCCGAATTGCGCATCCACCAGAATCGCCTCCTTCTCGCCACTGACCAGCACCGAAGTCACCGGGAAGATCGCGTTTTCGCCGGGGTTGTAGACATCCAGCGTCAGGGTCGATGCTGCCGCTGCATGGGCCGCGAAGCCGAGCGCGGCGGTGGCCTGCAAAATACGCTTGAGGGTGGTGAAACCGATCATGTGTTGCTCCGTTGTCCGAATGCCATGCTTGGCGATGGGACGGGAGCTTAGTTGCATGACTCGGCACAAAAAATGCGATGCTGGAACATAGTTTGTTTCTGAAAGCGTGCAAATCATGGATCGTCTACAAGCAATGCGGGTGTTCGTCACCGTGGTCGACCTCGGCAGCCAGTCGGCCGCCGCCGATCAACTGGACCTGTCACGCCCGGTGGTGTCGCGCTATCTGGCGGAACTGGAGGATTGGCTCGGCGCCCGACTGATGCACCGCACGACCCGCAAGTTGAGCCTGACCGCTGCCGGTACCGAGATGCTGCCCCGCTGTCGGCAGATGCTCGACTTATCCACAGACATGCAAGCCGCTGTCAGCGAGCCGGACGATACGCCACGAGGCGCATTGCGGATCAGCGTCAGCACCTCGTTTGGTCAGGCACAACTGGCGGACGCCATGGCGGCCTTCGTCAAACGTTACCCCGGCGTCAGCATTGATATGCAAATGCTCGACCGCACGGTGAACCTGATAGATGAGCGCATTGATCTGGCGATTCGCACCAGCAACGACCTGGACCCGAACCTGATTGCCCGGCGGCTGACRGTCTGTCGCTCGGTGATCTGCGCCTCGCCCGCTTACCTGCGCGAACATCCGATGCCGCATCGGGTGGAAGATCTGAGCCAGCACAACTGCCTGACCCATTCCTACTTCGGCAAAATTCTTTGGCATTTCGAGGAGGACGGCGAACCGGTCTCGGTACCGGTCCAAGGCAACATCAGCGCCAACGAAGCCAGCACCTTGCTGCGCGCGGCGATGGCCGGCGCGGGGGTGGCGATGCTGCCGAGTTATCAGGCGGGCGTGCATATTCACAGTGGCGAACTGATCCGCCTGCTGCCCCAGGCCGAGCCCCGGCAGATGAACATCTACGCGGTGTACGCCTCACGCAAACACATGCCGGCGGCGCTGCGTAGCCTGCTGGATTTTCTGGTGCTCAGATTCCCCGAAGAGCCGGAGTGGGATATCGGCCTGTAACTCGATCAAAACTGTGGGAGCTGGCTTGCCTGCGATAGCGGTGGATCAGTCGACAACTTTGTTACCTGACACACCGCTATCGCAGGCAAGCCAGCTCCTACAGGGGGGTCATCAGTGTTCTGAATATCGGGGTAGATGCAATGCCGTTTTAATGGCAACTCACTGGCGCTGACCTATGCTCAAAGTAATACCCACGGGTATTCGTTCAGAGGTCCACGCCATGAACATCAAAACAAGAAGATACCTCACCATTTTCATCACCTGCGCGATGACGCTGGCGCTGTATGGCACCGCGGCCTGGCGGGTCGAGCAGGCGCGTCAACTGCCCCGTGAATTTGCGAGCTGCAATTCCGAGCAATGCATCCCCCACAACGCGACCCTCAACGCCCTGCACTGACGAAGGGGGATCAGGCCTCGTTGTCCTGATCGGCCTTCAAGCGGTCGCGAAATGCCTTGGGCGAAATTCCCACTCGACGCCGGAACAGGCGCGTGAAGTTGGTTGGATCGGAAAACCCCAACACGTCGGACATTTCGTAAATGGTCATGCTGGTGTAGGTCAGCAAGCGCTTGGCTTCCAGCAATTGCCGCTCGTGCATGATCTGCAACGCCGGTTGTCCCGCCAGTTCACGGCAGGTGCCGTTGAGGTGAGACACGGAAATCCCCAGCCGATGCGCCAGGTCTTCGACCTTGACGTGCTGGCGGTACGTCTCTTCTACCAGTTGGATAAACCCGTTGAGGTATTCCCGGGCGCGCTGCGGGCGCTGGCTGGCGCTACGGCGGGTGATGACCTGTCGGCTGACCCAGACCATGATCACGCTGACCAGTGAATGCATGAGCATTTCACGCGCCGGCTGGTGGCCGGTGTATTCGTCCTGCAACGCTGAAAACAGGCTGTTGAGGTAATCGCCATCCTTGCCCGCGGGGTAGCTTTCGGCCTGGGCCAGCGCATTCACCGAGTTGCCCAGTTGCGCCTGAAGATGGGCAACCAGCGGCGCGGCCAGGGTCAATACAAACCCTTCGACGTCCTCGGAAAACCGATATCCATGCACCGACAACGGCGGCAGGATCAGGATCGTCGGCTCGGTCAGCTGCGCGCGCTTACCTTCGATTTCAAGCTCTGCCTGACCTTTGAAGACGAAGAGTAACTGGCACAAATCGGCGTGGCGGTGGGGTTTGATTTCCCACTGGTGTTCGCGGCTGCGTTTGGAAATGGTTTCACAGTGCAGCAAGTCCGGGGTCGGCCAGTCCAGGCTTTCACCGTACAGCTTGAACACTGGAATTGAAGGCAGGTCAGGCTTGTTCATCAAGGCCTCGAGGTTACGGGCGATAATCGCACTGATTGGCAGAATGTACAGGTATCCGCTCAGTTTTCCCCTTCAATTGACAGACTCGCAAGAGAAAAATGCAAGCACTCGATCCATAAAAATAATTCACCGGCCGTGGTCGCGTGGAGCTTGCGAGTCAAAAAAATAATGAAAACACTGAAGACCCAAATCGCCATCATTGGCGCCGGCCCCTCCGGTTTACTGCTCGGCCAATTGCTGCACAACGCCGGCATCGACACCCTCATTCTTGAACGCCAGACCCCGGACTATGTGCTCGGGCGAATCCGTGCCGGCGTCCTTGAACAAGGCATGGTAGAGCTGTTGCGTCAGGCCGGGGTGGGTCGGCGCATGGATGCCGAAGGGCTGGTACACACCGGGTTCGAACTGGCGCTCGACGGCCGTCAGGTGCACATCGACCTGCAGGCGTTGACCGGCGGCAAAACCGTGATGGTCTATGGCCAGACCGAGGTCACCCGCGACCTGATGGCCGCTCGTCGGGAGGCCGGTGCGCAGACGATTTACGGCGCCGTCAACGTCATGCCGCACGGGATGAAAACCGCAGAACCTTTTGTGACATTTGAGAAGGATGGCGAGACGTACCGCCTCGATTGCGACTACATCGCCGGGTGCGATGGCTTCCATGGTGTGGCGCGCCAATCGATCCCGGACGACTGCCTCAAGGTCTTCGAGCGGGTCTACCCGTTTGGCTGGCTCGGCATCCTCGCCGACACGCCACCGGTCCATGAGGAGTTGGTGTATGCCCGTCACGAGCGCGGTTTTGCCCTGTGCAGCATGCGCTCGGCAACCCGCACCCGTTATTACCTCCAGGTGCCAGCCGAAGACCAGGTGCAGGAGTGGTCTGATCAGCGCTTTTGGGATGAACTGAAATTGCGCCTGCCGCAAGCCCTGGCCGATAACCTGGTGACCGGCCCGTCCATCGAAAAAAGTATCGCGCCGCTGCGCAGCTTTGTTGTGGAACCGATGCAATTAGGGCGGATGTTCCTGGTCGGCGACGCGGCGCACATCGTCCCGCCCACCGGCGCCAAGGGCCTGAACCTGGCCGCCAGTGACGTCAGCACACTGTTCAATATTCTGTTGAAGGTTTACCAGGAAGGACGCGTGGACTTGCTGGAAAAATACTCCGAAATCTGTCTGCGTCGGGTGTGGAAAGCCGAGCGTTTTTCCTGGTGGATGACCTCCATGCTGCACCGGTTCGACGACCACGACGCCTTCAGTCAGCGCATCACCGAGTCGGAGCTGGACTACTTTGTCGGCTCCGAAGCCGGTCGCAAAACCATTGCAGAAAATTACGTCGGGCTTCCATACGAGGCTATCGAATAGCTTGCTATCGACTTAAACTGGCGAGCATCCCCGCTCGCCGTGCACCTTGCGGGCCCATCACTGCCCGCAGGTTTTACCGTGACCACTCTCAACCAGCCTGACCTACCCAAACCGGCCATTCGCAGCGTGCTGATCGCCCTGATGCTGGCGATCTTTCTCGGCGCGCTGGACCAGACCATCGTCGCCGTCTCGATGCCAGCGATCTCCGCTCAGTTCAAGGACGTCAGCCTGCTGGCCTGGGTGATTTCCGGGTACATGGTGGCGATGACAGTCGCGGTGCCGATCTACGGCAAGCTCGGCGATTTGTATGGCCGTCGCAAGCTGATGCTGTTCGGCATGGGGCTGTTCACCCTGGCTTCGTTGTTCTGCGGCATGGCCCAGAGCATGGAGCAATTGGTCCTGGCGCGGATCCTTCAAGGCATCGGTGCGGGCGGGATGATTTCGGTCAGCCAGGCGATCATCGGTGACATCGTCCCGCCCCGGGAACGTGGTCGTTATCAAGGCTATTTCAGCAGCATGTACGCCGTGGCCAGCGTGGCGGGCCCGGTGCTGGGTGGCTACATGACCGAGTACTTGTCCTGGCGCTGGGTGTTTTTGATCAATCTGCCGCTGGGCGTTGGTGCCTGGCTGGTGGCCAATCGCACACTCGTCGGGCTTCCGGTGCCGCAGCGCAAACCGATCATCGACTACCTCGGCACGTTGCTGATGATCATCGGTTTGACCGCGTTGTTGCTGGGCATCACTCAGGTCGGCCAGGGGCATTCGTGGCGCAGCGCTGAGGTGCTGGGACTGTTTGCCTGTGCGGTGCTGGTGCTTGGGGTGTTCGTCTGGCATGAACGCCGAGCGCGGGAACCGTTGCTGCCGATGCATTTGTTCGCCAACCGCAACGCAATCCTGTGCTGGTGCACGATTTTTTTCACCAGCTTCCAGGCGATCTCGCTGATCGTGCTGATGCCGTTGCGCTTCCAGAGTGTCACCGGCGCCGGGGCCGACAGCGCCGCGCTGCACCTGTTGCCGTTGGCCATGGGCTTGCCGGTCGGCGCGTACTTTGCCGGCCGCCGGACTTCGGTGACTGGCCGTTACAAACCGATGATCCTGACCGGTGCGGCGCTGATGCCGATCTCGATACTCGGCATGGCCTTCAGCCCGCCGCAGGCTTTTTGGCTCAGTAGTTTGTTCATGTTGCTGTGCGGGATTGCTGGCGGCATGCAATTCCCGACGTCATTGGTCGGCACACAGAATTCGGTGGAACAGCGCGATATCGGTGTTGCTACCAGCACCACCAACCTGTTCCGTTCGCTGGGCGGCGCGGTCGGGGTGGCGTTGATGTCGGCGCTGCTGCTGGCGTTGTTGCAGGACTCGAGTTTTGCCCACATGGCCGGTTCGTCGCTAATTGCCGAGGGCAGTTCGGGCAATGTCTTGCTCGACGGCTTGAACGCTGCGCCGGGGGATGCGCAAAACGCATTACGTGCTGAGTTATTGCTGACGTTCAGGCATTTGCTGATGGTGAGTGCAGCGGTGTCGCTGCTGGGGTTGGCGGCGGCGGTTGCCATGCCGAATATGTTGTTGCGGGGGCGGGAGGATAAGGTTCGGTAGTTGGACCGAGTCGCGGCCTTCGCGAGCAGGCTCGCTCCCACAGGGGATTTCTGGTGATCACACTATTTGTGTACACCACAGATCATTGTGGGAGCGAGCCTGCTCGCTATAGYGGTTTATCAGTCACCGATAATCAAGGGCTGTAATACCCGACAGCCACCAGGAAATGCCCGACCTTTTTCAGGTAGGTATGCTTGTCCTCAATCTTGTTGGTCACCGGGTTTTTCCAGCGGTATTCGTATTCGCCGTAGTCCTTTTTGGCCATCAACGCCAGCATCTCCTCGCCCACCGGTTTGCCTTCCGGGTCCTTGATCGCGCCAAAGTCAGTATTGATCAAACGCAGGYTGGTGCCGTGGGCAACGTAGCGCTGAGTGTTCAGGTCGACGACGAACACATACAAGTCATCCTGCAAGTAACCGCCCTTGAGTGAGTTGATCGCGGTCAGTGTGCCCTTCTCGTCCTTGACCAGATCGGTCGCGGCTTTGTTCAGCAGCGCCATGGCCTGTTCCGCCGAGGCCCGGGGCAGGTAGTAACCGACCGCCAGAATCCGCTGACCAACGCGCTGATAGAACACATGTTTGCGCTCAACCTTGCCGTCAGACCAGTTCTGCCAGCGGTATTCCGCCTCCTGAATGCCATTGCTCTCCGGCACGTTTGCCGCGTCCTTGAAGGCTTTCTGAAGGTCCGGCCCGAGGGTTTCGGTGACATTACGCCCGATCAACGCCGCAGACGGCCCGCCGCTGGCGAGCATCACTCCCTTGGTGTCGACCACAAAGACGTAGTGATCCTTGTCGACAAATTCGCCCTGACGACTGAACGCCGCGAAGGCCTTGTCGCCATTATCGTGGTAGTAGGCCAGGGCCTTCTCCAGCAAGGCTTTGGCGGCCTGACTGTCTTCCTTTTCCGTGCCGGCGGCGTGAGCCTGCCCGAGGCACAGGAGCAGCATCGCGCCCAGCAATGCCAATTTGTGCAAAACCCCCATAGTGCATTCCTCGTTCTTTTAGGTGTTTCAAGAGCGTAGACGGCCTTGGGACTTCTACGAATTTGTAGCAGCTGTCGAGCCCCAGCGAGGATGCGTCCCGACACCGCAATTGGTCTGATAAAACGCGTGGACTTTTTTCACGACTGCTTCGCCCGAGCGCGGACTGGCCGACGCAGGCTGCGCCAGCTGCCACAGGAGCGGTGTGGCAGCTCTACTGCCGCGCGCGCAGTTGCTGCTGCAGATTCTGGATCTGCGCCTGAAGGGTGTTGATGTTGCGGGTGACCTGGCCGCGGAACGCGTCGAATTCGGCGGTATTGGTGGAACCTTGCGCAACGGCCGGACGGTTATCCTGCACGCTTTTGAGCACAATAATCTCTTCCTCCAGACGCTCGATAGCGGCGCTTGGGTTGCCTTGTTTTTTCAGCGCGGCAATGTCGGCGCCCAGGCTTTTGAGCTGAGCGTCGAATTTGCTGCTGTCATCCGGCGCGCTTTTCAGGGCGGTCAACTCAGCGCTCAAGGCTTTGACTTGCGCCTGCAATTGCGTATTGGCCGTCTGGTGCTCGGTGTCCTGGGCGGTGAGTTGCGCCAGTCGCTTATCCAGTTCACTGGTTTGTGCCGTCATTTGCGCCAGACGCTTGTCCAGATCCGAGGCCTGACCGACGACGCCTTGTTGCTGCTTGCCCTGATCCAGCAGTTTGGATTCCAGGTCCTTGATTTGCAGTTTCAGTGCTTCGCTGTCGCTGGTGACGTTGGACTGACTGGCAACGACCTTGCCCGAAATGTCCTGCAAGCGCCCCGCCGCTTCCTCACTGATACGCGCGAAACTTTCCTGGGTTGCGACCAGTTGTTGTTCCATCAGCGAGATCTGCTGAAAACTCCACCAGGCAAGGCCGGCAAACGCAAAAAACAATGCGCCGACCAATGCCCACAGCGGACCGGTGCTGGCGCTTTTGACCTGGACCACCGGCGCCGGCCGCGAATGCACGCGGGTACGAGCGGTGGGCGGATAATCATCATCGTCGAGGATATCAGCACGCAGACTCGGTACATTTTCGAAATCGTCGTTGGCATCGTTACGCTTGGGCATTGAATCAACCTTTGTAGAACGCGGTGATGGCTTTATGCGGCGAGTATACCCCCCACTGCCGCACCGATTGACTCTCTACACCCAACTCGGTTCAGTGCTGGCACACGGGGATCGGACATCAGCGGATGTCCTGAGCCTTCCACCAACTGCAAAATTCATCGAGGGCGGCCCAGAGGCTGACTTTCGGATCGTAGTCCAGATAATGCCGGGCGCGGCTGATGTCCAGGGTGAAGTTTTTGTTCATGACCTGCATGCCCAGTCGCGACAAGGTCGGCTCGGGACGCCCCGGCCACAGCTTGCACACCCCTTCGTTGAGCGCCGCGACGGTGTAGCCCAAACCGTAGGAACGGTAGCGCGTCACTTGTGGGACATCCATGTTGCGCATAACGTAATTGACCACATCCCACAATGGAATCGGCGTTCCGTTACTAATGTTGTAGGCCTTGCCCAAAGCCGAGCCGCCGGCAAGTAAACTGCTGAGCAACACTTCGTTGAGGTTTTGCACGCTGGTGAAGTCGACCTTGTTCAGGCCGTTACCGATGATCGCCAAGCGTCCTTTACGCTGCATGTTCAGCAATCGCGGGAAAATGCTCATGTCACCGGCGCCCGTGACGAACCGCGGGCGCAGCGCCAGGGTTTCGAGGCCGAACTCCTGGGCGCCAAAGACTTTTTGCTCGGCCAGGAATTTGGTCACGGCGTAGGGATGTTTGAAGCGCTTGGGCACCTGTTCTTCGGTCAACCCCAAGTGATCGCGGCCATCAAAGTAGATCGACGGCGAGGACAAGTGCACCAACCGGCGAACGCGCTGCTTCAGACAAGCCTCGACCACGTTTTCCGTGACCTGCACATTGCCTTGATGAAAGTCCTGATAGCGTCCCCACAACCCCACCGCCCCCGCGCAATGGACCACAGCCTCGACGCCTGAACACAGGTGGCGCGCCAGTTCCGGGTCGCTCAAGTCGCCCTGAATAAACTCGGCGCCACGGCGCACCAGGTGTTCGACGCTTTCGGCCCGGCGACCGTTGACCCGCACGTCCAGGCCCTGCTCCAGGGCGAAACGCGCAAAGCGTCCGCCAATGAAGCCGCTTGCGCCGGTGACCAGAATTTTCATGTAGTGCTCCACAAATGCAGATGTGAGCTTCAAGCCACAAGCTGCAAGTTAAAAACGATCCGCAAGCGCTCACTTGCAGCTTGCAGCTTGACGCTTACGGCTGCGTCCAAGGCACCAGCCATTGCTTCGACGAACGCACCAATTGATCGGTCAACAACCCCAGAAGTTGACCGCCATTGCGCCAATGATGCCAGTACAGCGGCACGTCGATGGGCATATCTGGCAAAAGCTCCCTCAATACACCGCGTTCCAGTTGCTCGCGCACCTGTAACTCCGGGACCAGCCCCCAGCCAAGACCAGCTTCGGTCAAGCGAATGAAGCCTTCAGACGAGGGGCATATATGGTGTTCGAAACCGCCATCCACGCCCAGCGAAGCAAGGTAGCGATGCTGTAGGAAATCGTCCGGCCCAAAGACCAGCGCCGGGGTTTTCGCCAGTCGGACGGCACGAACGCCTTCCGGAAAGTGACGCGCGATGAACGCCGGACTGGCCAACGCCCGATAACGCATGGCCCCCAGCAGAACGCTGCGGGCACCGGCCACCGGGCGATCACTGGCACAGAGACAGGCCGCCACTTCCCCGGCACGCATGCGTTTGAGACCGACGGTCTGGTCTTCAACCACCAGATCCAGCAGCAAGTGTTGATCGGCGCAAAAGTCGCCCACCGCTTGCGCCCACCACGTGGCCAGGCTGTCGGCATTCAACGCGATGCGCAGGCGCTCCGGCAGGCCTTCCTCATCCAGCGCCGGCACCAGGGACTGCAAGTCTCGCTCCAGCAGACGCACCTGCTGCACATGGTTGAGCAGACGCCGGCCGATTTCCGTTGGTGCTGGCGGTGTCACCCGCACCAGCACAGGCTGGCCGACCCGCGCTTCCAGCAGTTTGATGCGCTGGGAGATTGCCGATTGCGACAAGCCCAGCACCTGCGCGGCCCGTTCGAAACCGGCCTGCTCGACCACGGCGGCCAGGGCAGACAGTAATTTATAGTCGAACATCAGTTTTCCTAATGAGCGATCAGCATGATTGTTTTTTCTTATACAGGTTAGCCGCGCAGAATGCCCATCAAGATCTCTTAAACAAGGAACACCGACATGGCTGGCGAAACATCATTGGCAACCCTGCTGCGCAGCATGAGCCCGCAACTCAACGCCGGCGAATACGTGTTCTGCACCCTGCGCGACGGCAAGCTTCCGGCGGGCCTTGAGATTGTCGGCAGCTTTCGCGAGCAGGAAGGTCTGACCGTCATCCTCGAACGTTCCCACGCCGAACAAGCCGGATTCAGCTTCGACTACGTCGCGGCCTGGATCACCTTGAATGTTCACTCGGCGCTGGAAGCCGTCGGTCTGACCGCCGCCTTCGCCACTGCATTAGGCAAGGCCGGCATCAGCTGCAACGTGATCGCCGGTTACTACCACGATCACCTGTTTGTCGGTCAGGCCGACGCCGAACGCGCACTGCACGTGCTGCGGGACCTGGCAGCCAACGCGGAGTAAACCTTATGTGGCAAAGCTATGTGAACGGCCTGTTGGTGGCCGCCGGGCTGATCATGGCGATCGGCACGCAGAATGCGTTTGTGCTGGCCCAAAGTCTTCGGCGTGAACATCACTTGCCGGTGGCGGCATTGTGCGTGGTGTGCGATGCGTTACTCGTGGCCGCCGGAGTGTTTGGCCTCGCAACTGTATTGGCGCATAACCCGACATTGCTGGCGGTTGCTCGCTGGGGCGGCGCGGTGTTTTTGATTTGGTACGGTAGCCAGGCGCTGCGCCGGGCCTGCTCGAAACAGAGCCTGCAACAGGGAGAAAACCAGACCGTGCGTTCACTGCGCGCGGTGATGCTCAGCGCTCTGGCAGTGACATTGCTCAACCCGCATGTCTATCTGGACACGGTTTTGCTGATCGGCTCCCTCGGTGCGCAACAAACCGAGCCTGGCGCTTATGTAGTGGGCGCGGCGAGTGCTTCGTTGCTGTGGTTCTTCACCTTGGCGTTGGGCGCGGCATGGTTGGCGCCTTGGCTCGCGCGGCCGAGCACCTGGAGAATTCTTGACCTGTTGGTCGCGCTGATGATGTTTACCGTGGCGTTTCAATTAATCAGGGCAGGCTGATTTATTCCAAAAGGCTCTGGAACCTCTATTCCACACAGTTGTTGCGTGGTTATGCAGCACCCCCGGTGCTATGATCCGATTCCCTGCGCCGCAAAGAGTACAAACTCCCCGGCGCTTGTCTGGCCGCCCGTGATCGGCCTTGCGCTCACCGCAACTGACCTGATTAGGAGAATCATCATGGCTTTCGAATTGCCGCCGCTGCCTTACGCACACGACGCCCTGCAGCCGCACATTTCCAAGGAAACTCTGGAATACCACCACGACAAGCACCACAACACCTACGTCGTGAACCTGAACAACCTGGTGCCAGGCACCGAGTTCGAAGGCAAGACCCTGGAAGAAATCGTTAAATCTTCCTCGGGCGGTATCTTCAACAACGCCGCTCAGGTCTGGAACCACACCTTCTACTGGAACTGCCTGGCGCCAAACGCCGGCGGTCAACCAACCGGCGCGCTGGCTGAAGCCATCAACGCTGCGTTCGGTTCGTTCGACAAGTTCAAGGAAGAGTTCAGCAAGACTTCCATCGGCACCTTCGGTTCCGGTTGGGGCTGGCTGGTGAAAAAAGCTGACGGTTCCCTGGCCCTGGCCAGCACCATCGGCGCCGGCAACCCGCTGACCAACGGCGACACCCCGCTGCTGACCTGCGACGTCTGGGAACACGCTTACTACATCGACTACCGCAACGTTCGTCCGAAATACGTCGAAGCGTTCTGGAACCTGGTCAACTGGAAATTCGTGGCTGAGCAGTTCGAAGGCAAAACCTTCACCGCTTAAGATCGATGCCAGTCAAAAAACCCGGCTTTTATGCCGGGTTTTTTATTGTCTGGAGAATGTCAGGCCGCTTGTGGATCGACGTTATCCAGGGCGCGGTTCACCGCTAACTCGGCCAACATGATGATCTGCTGGATCGCCAACACCGTGTTGCGCTGCGGACCGATAAGGTTCGCGGCGAAATCGCTGGTCATGACGCTGGCGGAGGCCAGTGACTCGCAGGCCTGGGCCAGCAGGCTTTCGGTGTCCATGTTCGGAGCGATCATGTACATCGTGCTGGGGCGGCGGGGTTTTTCGCTGTATTGGGATGGGGGATCGAGGTAATAGTCGAGGGCGCGTTTTATGGCTTCGCGGTCTTTGAGCAACGTCTCTACGCGTAAGTCTTCGGCTTCAGCTTCGGGTGTGGTGGGTGGATCGGGAATCAATTTGTCCATTGAAAATTTCTCCAGCGTTGGAGCCTCCACTTGCCGCTTCTCACACGGCGAAGAGGTGGCAACTATGTGCGAGGTGAGAAGACCGGTTATGGACACCCGGCCGGACCGAAGTCCGCCCGCACACAGCCGCCATAACGCATTTACCGGCAGCAAGTAGGCTGGCGGCGATTATGCGTGTACAGACACTGGATGACCATAAGTTGCCGGGTTCTCACACCCGATCGCTGAGTTTTCAGCGACCGCCAGAGGTTAGAGAAAGGGCTTCCTACCCGGCAACCTGAAAAATACGTGGGAAACCGCTGTGTTTTTTACACATTTTTCAACACACAAAAATGGAACGCGGAGCGTCCCCGGCGGCATTCCCACGCGGAAGCATAGGAACGATCAGTTGGGGGGCAGCAGAAAGAGATTGGTCGGCTGTCAGGCCGCCTTCGCGAGCAAGGCCGCTCCCACATTTTTATCGGCATACATCAGATAGAGATTGGTCGGCTGTCAGGCCGCCATCGCTGGCAAGCCAAGCTCCTACAATAGATCGGCGTACACCCGCGGCTCTTCACCACTCATCAGGCCGAGCGTTAGCTCGCCTGCAGCTTTTGATCTGCCCGCCCCTTCGGGAGGCTGAGTGGAGGTGTTCATCCGGGGAGTGGCGCGTAGCGCCGTTCGACGCAGTCGAACACGCTGCATGTAGGTCGTCGCGAAGCAGACCGGAGGGCAGTGTCCCCGGATGAATACCGGAGCGAAGGAACGCCGAGCCTAAGCGAGGGGCCGGACGCTCGGGGCGAGACCTTTTGGTTCCTTTTGGGGCGTTCGGTACGTGTCAAGGTACCTGTCGCCTTGTCTTACAGTTGCTAGCCCGTTGCGCTCTTAATTTCAGGGCGCTCTGGGTTTAAATACACAGCATCTGCCAACTTCCAGTTGCGTGTTCGAGTGCTCCAGCGGCTCGGATTAGCTTCCTTGGCATTTTCATAAAGCATTGCTCTAGCTTGTAATAGAGCCGTTGCTTTGCCTTCGTGCCGCTGGTTTGGCGTCACGTATTTCAGGGC
>NZ_JBFUKU010000024.1:0-37020 GCF_056400685.1 Pseudomonas sp. P5_A12
CTGATGTAGCGTTGCCCCGCAAACACCAGGCGAATGGCCTGAACCATTTCCGGCAACCCGGCGCCCTTGGTCAGGTAACCAGCGGCACCGGCCTGCAACAACCGCGTCGGAAACGGATCCTCCTCGCACACGGTAACCGCGACGACTTTGATATCCGGGTGACTGCGCAACAGTTTGCGCGTGGCTTCAAGACCGCCGATACCGGGCATCTTGACGTCCATCAACACCACATCGGGTTTCAGCTCACGCGCTTTCAGCAGGGATTCTTCCCCTGACTCAGCCTGGCCGACTACTTGTAGGCCATCGATGTCAGCCAGCATTCGTGTAATGCCTGTACGAACGAGATCATGGTCATCGACTACTAGCACCCTAATCAAGCAGACACCTCGCGATTTGGTCTTATTGGGTTGCCGGACACCTTAGCAAAAAGCAACTGGCAGACCTAGCGGCAAGCGTCATATAAAAAGTATCAATTCGTCTTGAAAGGCTTGTTGCCAGCGTGTTTCAGCGGTGCACCTCATCGGCATCACGTTGCATTCTCAGGAAACACTCGTCTTTGCCGACCACCTTCAGCCCTTTTCTCTTGTAAAGATTTTTTGCCGGATTGTTTTCAAAAACGGTCAGGCGTAACGCCGGACGACGTTCCTTGCACACGAGTGCGAATACCTGATCAATCATCCAGGAGCCTGCGCCCTGCCCTTGGAACGCTTCGAGAACGTGCAGCTCGCGGATATATAAGGCGCTCGCATCGCGACTCAAGCTGACAAAACCCAACACAGCATCACCGAGTACAATCATGCGGTTATCGCGCCCGACCCAGGCTACATCGAACGCCTCATCCAGCCACAGCAAATCGTGCTGAATGAAATAGCGCAGCATATTTTCTCGGGTCAGCTTCCGGGCGAAGTCGAGGTCTTCGGATGACGCCAAACGCCATTCGAAACCCATTCAAGCCTCCGAAACATCGACGATATGCCCACGCCAGTCACCCGCTTCGCGGCGAGCCACCACCATCACATTCCCCGCACCGTGCGCCGCGACAATGAGCGAACCGTCCGACGCCCAGATAGCACTGCGCCCTGCAGACTCCCAACCCCCGGTTGCACCGCCGTGGTTGGCCATCAACACCGTCATTGAATGAGTGCTGGCATAGCCTTGCAGCAGCGCCGTATCCGGGGCATAGCCGTTTTCCGTGATCAGCACACCGGCGGCATACAGGTCGGCGCCCTGCTCCGCAGCGGCCACCGCGTGACTGGCGTCAGAAAAATCGGCACACACCGCCAGCGCCACCGTATCGGCACCGATCGTCAACATCGAACCACCTGCGCCTGGGGCAAACGCCACTTCTTCGCCGGGATGCAGATGCTGCTTGCTGTAAACCCTGAGCGAACCATCAGCACCGAACACCAATGCGCCAATCAAGACAGACGAATCGTCTGACAGCCGAATCGGCATGCCGACCACACTGGTCACACCGACTTCCCGGGCGAAATCCCGCAATGGCTGCAACACCTCGGCATCCGGTGAGACTGCCAATTCGGCAGCCAATCCGCGCTCATACCCGGTCAGCGACAATTCCGGAAAGACCAGTAACTCGACACCCTGCTCCGCGGCAACCGCCATGAAACGCTGATGCCAGACAATATTGGCGGCGAGATCACCCGCGACGGAGATCGATTGAGCGGCAGCAATGGTCAACGGCGTCATGCTTCGTCCTTGTGACGTTAGAGAGTGGGCAAAACCCAAAGTGTGTCATAAAGCAGCGCGCACTCAAGCGATAGAAAACGCGGTCGGCAATCGATAGCATTTTCTGATTGAAACCGCGCACCGGCCTCGAGTAAGCTCGGCGCATCCATCGGAGACAGACCATGTTCAACGCCCTCTCACAGCATCCAAGAATCAGCGCCCTGCGCTCGGTGGCGGCTGCGCGGGCGAATGACGTTTGTGCTCCGGTCAGCTTTTATTTTGGGTATTGGTTTAGCCACTGGCGCGCCTGATACCCACACGGCGCCCACTTTAAAAGGGTCGCCGCCAGAGTTTTCCAAACCCCCGGTCGGCCTCCCGACCGGGGGTTTTGTTTTTTCAGCCCCGCACACTTTTGCGACACCAGACACTTTGAGGATTCACCACATGAACTACGCCACTTATTACCGTTACGACAGTTTTACCGCCTGGCGATTTACCAGCCTCCGCTCGGGACAGCCTGCCGCCTCCGATCGGTCACCCACAGGTGGCAAGCACACACACGCAGCCAATCCGGCCAATTGTCGAACACCCCAGTAGGGCCGAGCGCGCGGGAACGAACCCGCCGCCAGCCCAGGAAGCCTTGCCATGAACTCGTCCGTCTCTGCTCTGCCGCTGTCCACCTTGAGCCCTGCCAATGAAGCGCTGACTTTGCGTCTGCCCAGCTCATTGCAACTCAAACAGCAATTGCCCCTCAGCAACACCCTGACCCGGCAAGTTGCCGCTCACCGCGACGCAGTCCGTGCGATCCTCAACGGTGAAGACTCCCGTTTGCTGGTGATTGTCGGCCCTTGCTCGATTCATGACCCACAGTCCGCCCTCGAATACGCTACCAACCTGGCCCGACTCGCCACTGATGTCCGCGATGAAATGCTGCTGGTGATGCGCGCCTACATCGAAAAGCCGCGCACCACTGTCGGCTGGAAAGGCCTGGCCTACGACCCGCATCTGGATGGCAGCGATGACATGGCTGGTGGCTTGACGCTGTCGCGCGAACTGATGCGCGAAATGCTCCGCCTCGGCTTGCCGATTGCCACCGAACTGCTGCAACCCATGGCCGCCGGTTACTTTGATGACCTGTTGAGCTGGGTGGCGATCGGTGCCCGCACCACCGAATCGCAGATCCACCGGGAAATGGCCAGCGGCCTCGGCATGCCGGTCGGTTTCAAGAACGGCACCGATGGCGGCGTGGCCGTTGCCAGCGACGCCATGCGCTCGGCCGCCCATCCGCATCGGTATTTCGGCGTCGATAGCCAGGGACATCCTGCGATCATCCAGACCCCAGGCAATCCCGACACACACCTGGTGTTGCGCGGCGGACACCGTGGACCGAACTACGACCGCGACAGCGTTGCCCAGGTGCATCGCGATTTGTCCCGACTCAATATCCCGGCGCGAATCATGGTCGACTGCAGCCACGCCAACAGCGGAAAAGACCCGGCGCGACAACCTGCAGTGTTCAACGACGTGCTTGAACAACGCCTGCAAGGCAACCGTTCGCTGATCGGCATGATGATCGAGAGCCATTTGTTCGAAGGCTGCCAGCCCTTGAGTCCATCCCTGCGCTACGGCGTCTCGGTCACCGATGGCTGTCTTGGCTGGACCGGGACAGAGCAGTTGTTACGCCAGGCTGCCGACCGGCTTCGGGTGCAGCGCGAGCATCAATAAAAAAACCTGACGCAATTTCTGTAGCAGCTGGCGAAGCCTGCTGCTACGGATTGCTCTATGGCTTGAACAGGACATCACTGACAGGTAAAGCCGTTTCCTGAGTAGGCCATCGCAAGAAAACGCGCGGTTACAGATCAAAAGATGTCGAAACATTCCGAACAGGACCTCAAGCACATTCGAAATTTCCTACGTTTTCTATACCTTTTTCAGCAGCTTACAGCGGACTCCTCATACACCGCCGAAGCGCTGGTGTGCTTTAGAGTGAGCCCATCTGCACACCTCTGAACGACCGCGAAAAAGGAATGAACATGCTACGGAATGCAACCACCCAGCACCCTATCCTGCTGATCCACGGCCTTTTTGGCTTCGATCGCATCGGCACCACCGAATTCTTCCATAACGTCAAGCAGTCCCTGCGAAGTGCGGGGGCCAGGGTGTTCATCCCGCACCTGTCAGCTACCCATAGCAACGAAGCACGTGGCGACCAACTGCTGGCACAGATCGACCGAGTGCTGCAAGGAACCGGCGCCAACAAGGTCAACCTGATCGGCCACAGCCAGGGGGCATTGGCAGCGCGTTATGCAGCGGCACTGGCCCCCCGTGCCATTGCGTCGGTGACCTCCGTCAGCGGCCCGAACCACGGCTCGGAACTGGCCGACTTCCTGCGCAAGGCACTGACGCCGGGCCGACTTCCGGAACATGTCGCCGACACGATTGCAACGCTGTTCGCCGATTTTGTGTCATTGCTCAGCGGCAACGTCCACCTGCCGCAGAACGCTGTCGCCGCACTCAATGCGCTGACCACCGAAGGCGTGGGGGCTTTCAACGACAAGTACCCTCAAGGGTTGCCCAAGACCTGGGGTGGCAAGGGGCGCGAACTGGTTAACGGCGTGCGTTATTACTCCTGGAGCGGCACGTTACAGGGAACCCTTCTCGACGAAGGGCACTATGCGCTCGACCCGCTATATGGATTCCTTCGCGCTTTTTCCCATTACTTCACCACCGAAGCAGAGCAAAATGACGGCATGGTCGGCCGCTACAGCTCACATTTGGGCAAAGTCATCCGCTCCGACTATCCGCTGGATCATCTGAGCAGCCTTGGCCATTCAGATGGCCATAGCCGCAAAACCATCGATCCCGCTGCGCTGTATGTGCAGCACGCCGAGCGCCTGAGAATCGCCGGCCTATAATCTGTCCGGAACTTTGACGAGAAATAGGCCACTGAATCCGGTAGGCTCCGCACTTTACTGAATATTGAAAGGAGTATTTCCCATGGCTAAAGCCACTGCCCGTCACATCCTGGTTGCCTCGGAAGCCAAGTGCAACGAACTGAAAGCCCAGATCGAAGGCGGCGCTGATTTCGGCGAAGTCGCCAAAGCCAACTCCACATGCCCGTCCAGCCGTCAAGGCGGTGACCTGGGTTCGTTCGGTCCTGGCCAGATGGTCAAGGAATTCGACGCCGTGGTGTTCAGCGCTCCAATCAACACCGTACAAGGCCCGGTGAAAACCCAGTTCGGTTATCACTTGCTGGAAGTGACCAGTCGTCAGGACTGATTGATCCGCCAGGCTTTACGCATAACGGCCCGCCTTTTGGTGGGCCGTTGTGTTTCAGATACGTTTTTAGGCTGGCGAGGGACGCGCCGCTAGCGTACAAATTGTGGTTTTCGATCCTCCGGCTCTAAGGCTGACAATGCGACTGGCTTTCCCCACTTTGTTGTTTACTGCCGTGGCGCTGCTATTAGGCGCCGCCGGTGTAAATGCTGCACCGCAACATGCGTTGACCGTATATGGCGAACCCGCGAAGTATCCTGCAGGTTTCAGTCATTTTGCCTACACTAACCCGCAAGCTCCAAAGGGCGGCACGATGCGTCGCTCGGCGGTCGAAATAGGTCATTTCGACCATATGCTGCCGTACATCGACAAGGGCATTGGCGTCACTCAAATCGACGGCTTGCTCTACTCACCGCTGGCCCAGCGCTCGCTGGATGAGCCCTACACCGTGTATGGCCTCGTCGCACAACAGATGGAGCGCCCGGACGACGGTCTGTTCCTGCGTTTCTATCTCAACCCCAAGGCACGTTTTGCCGACGGCAAACCGATCACGGCCGAAGACGTGCGCTACTCCTTCAACCTGTTGATGACCCAAGGCAGCCTGCGCTATCGCACCCAATTCGCTGACGTCAAAGGCGTGGAAGTTGAATCGCCTCTGACCGTCCGGTTCGATTTCAAAAGCAACGAAAACCGCACCCTGCCCCTCGACATCGCGACGCTGCCGGTGTTTCCCGAGCATTGGTGGAAGACCCGCGACTTCGCCGGCGGCGGCGGGTACGAGGCACCGCTGGGCAGTGGCCCCTATAAAGTGGGCAAAGTCGACTCCGGTCGCAGCATCACGTTCGAGCGCGACGCCAATTGGTGGGGCAAGGATTTACCCGTCAGTCGCGGCCTCTACAACTTCGATCGCTTCAGCATCGAGTACTTCGGTGACACCGACGTCGCGCGCCAAGTGCTGCGGGGCGGGGCCTATGACTACAACCGCGAATTTTCCGCCACCGGCTATTCCATCGGCTATGACAGCCCGGCCCTGAGCGACGGTCGCCTGCAGAAGGCTCACCTGGCAACAGACGCGCCGCAGACGGCGCAGGGGTTTGTCTTCAATCTGCAGAACCCGATTTTCCAGGATCGCCGGGTGCGTCAGGCCCTGGCCATGCTTTGGGATTTCGAGTGGAGTAACCGGCAGATGATGCGCGACATGTACATCCGCCAGCAGAGTTACTTTTCGAACACTGACCTGGCTGCGCGGCAACTGCCCGATGCGGCGGAGCTGGCCATTCTTGAACCGCTGCGCGGGCAGATACCCGATGAGGTGTTCACCCAGGTCTTCGAAGCACCGAAAACCGATGGCAGCGGTGTGATTCGCGACAAGCAGTTGCAAGCGCTGGAGTTGCTTGAACAGGCCGGCTGGAAACCCGATGGCGATCAACTGGTCAACGCCGATGGCGAGCCGCTGAGCTTTACCTTCCTGGTCAGCCAGAACGGCATGGACCGCTTGCTGCTGCCTTACAAACGCACCCTGAAACAGATCGGCATTGACCTGAACATCCGTCGAATCGATTCGTCGCAGTACGTGAATCGCCTGATGAGCCGCGATTACGACATGATCGTCACCGGCTACCCGGTCACCACCTCTCCCGGGGGTGAACTGTTCAATTACTTCGGCTCGATCTCGGCCAACGACCCCGGCGCCAATAACTACATGGTGCTGAAGAACCCGGCGGTCGACACCCTGATCACCGGTCTGGTCCACGCCACCACCCAGCCCGAGATGCTGCGTTACGCCCATGCGCTCGACCGGGTGCTGCAATGGAACTACTACTGGATTCCCAACTATTACCCGCCGGGCACATCGACCGTCTGGTGGAACCGGTTCGGCCGCCCCAACGAGCAGGCCAGCAATGACGAGGCCATCGAGAGTTGGTGGGAAATAAGCACCACGCCGCTGACCAACCAGCAAATGACCGCTGAGCAAATCAGCCGTGGCAAACCCGGAGGGCCGCACTGATGTGGGCTTACATACTGCGGCGTTTGCTGCTGATCATCCCGACACTGGTGATCATCCTGTTAGTCAACTTCGTCATCGTCCAGGCGGCACCGGGCGGTCCGGTGGAACAGGCTATCGCGCACCTGCAAGGCATCGGCGGCGCGGCGGTCGGTGGCGGGGCCGGCGAAACCATGCACGGCACCTCGCGCGCCAGCCGTGGCCTCGACCCCCAGCTGATCAAGGACATTGAAAAACAATACGGTTTCGACAAACCCGCCCATGAACGTCTGTGGCTGATGCTCACCAGTTACGCCCGGCTCGACTTCGGCAAGAGCTTCTTCCGTGGTGCCACGGTCACCGACCTGATTCTGGAAAAAATGCCGGTGACCATTTCCCTCGGGCTTTGGGCCACGTTGATCACCTATCTGGTGTCGATCCCCCTGGGTATCCGCAAGGCCGTGAAACACGGCAGCCATTTCGACATTTGGAGCAGCACCGCGATCATCATCGGCTACGCCATGCCGGCGTTCCTGTTCGCCATGTTCCTGATCGTGGTGTTCGCCGGCGGCACCTCATTGAACTGGTTCCCGGTGCGCGGACTGGTCTCGGACGACTTCGAGTCGCTGTCGACCGTGGGCAAAGTCGCCGACTACTTCTGGCACCTGGTGCTGCCGGTGACGTCGCTGGTGATCGGCGGTTTCGCCACCCTGACCATCCTCACCAAAAACTCGTTCCTCAACGAAATCACCCGCCAATACGTCATCACTGCACGCGCCAAAGGCATGAGCGAACGCCGGGTGCTGTACGGGCACGTCTTCCGCAATGCGATGTTGCTGGTGGTGTCGGGCATTCCGCAGGCGTTCATCAGCGTGTTTTTCGCCGGCTCCTTGCTGATCGAAGTGATTTTCTCCCTCGATGGCCTGGGCCGCATGAGTTATGAAGCCGCCGTCTCGCGCGACTATCCGGTGGTGTTTGGCTCGCTGTTCATCTTCACGCTGTTTGGCCTGCTGATAAAACTGGTCGGCGACCTCTGCTACACCCTGGTCGACCCACGTATCGACTTCGCCGCGAGGAATGCCTGATGTTCAAGCTCTCGCCCTTGGGCCGTCGTCGTTTTGAACGATTCAAGAAAAACCGCCGGGGTTGGTGGTCGCTGTGGTTGTTCATTGGTCTGTTTGTGCTGACCTTGGGCGGCGAGTTGATCGCCAACGACAAGCCGCTGGTGGTCAGCTATCAGGGGCAATGGTATTTCCCGGTGTTCAAACGCCACACCGAGCAGGCGTTTGGCGGGCAACTGCCGTTCCAGGCGGATTACCGCAGCGACTATGTGCAAAAGCTGATTAAAAAGGACGGCGGCTGGATGCTGTTCCCGCCGATCCCGTTCAGTGACGACACGCCCAACTATGACCTCAACAAACCCGCGCCGAGCCCGCCCACGAATGTGAACTGGCTGGGCACCGACGATCAGTCTCGGGATGTCTTGGCCCGGGTGATTTTTGGCGCGCGCGTGTCGATCCTGTTTGCGTTGATGCTGACCTTTGTCAGTGCCCTGATCGGCATTGCCGCTGGCGCCCTTCAAGGCTATTACGGCGGTTGGGTCGACTTGATCGGCCAGCGCTTGCTGGAAGTCTGGTCCGGGCTGCCGGTGTTGTACCTGCTGATCATTCTCTCGGGATTCGTCGAACCAAACTTCTGGTGGTTGCTGGGGATGATGGCGCTGTTTACCTGGCTGGCGCTGGTCGACGTGGTGCGCGCCGAATTCCTGCGCGGGCGCAACCTGGAATACGTCAAGGCCGCCCGGGCGCTGGGCCTGACGGATCGCAAGGTGATCGTGCGACACATTCTGCCCAACGCGATGAACGCGACCCTGAGTTACCTGCCGTTCATTCTCACCGGGGCGATTACCACCCTGACGGCGCTGGACTTCCTCGGTTTCGGCATGCCCGCCGGCAGCGCCTCCCTCGGCGAACTGATCGGTCAGGGCAAGCAGAACCTGCAAGCGCCGTGGCTGGGACTGACGGCTTTTTTCACCCTGGCACTGATTCTTTCTTTACTGGTGTTTATCGGCGAGGCATTACGTGATGCTTTCGATCCGAGATCCTGACGCGGACTGTTGATATGAGTACCCCCCTGATCGAAATCCGTGACCTCAGCGTCGCCTTCAATGGCGAAACCGTGGTGCGCAACCTGTGCCTGGACATCCGCCCCGGTGAATGCCTGGCGCTGGTTGGCGAGTCGGGGTCCGGTAAATCGGTGACCGCGCATTCGATCCTGCAACTGCTGCCCGAAACCGGCACAGAATCCAGCGGCAGCATCCGCTATCGCGGCAAGGAACTGCTTGGCGCCCCGGCCAACGTGCTGCGCGAATTGCGAGGCAACCGGATCGCGATGATTTTTCAGGAGCCGATGACGTCGCTCAATCCCCTTCACAGCATCGAAAAGCAGATCGGCGAAACCTTGCTTCTGCACAAAGGCCTGACTGGAAAAGTGGCACAAGCGCGGATCCTTGAGTTGTTGCACCTTGTCGGCATTCAAAAGCCCAAGGAGCGGCTCAAGGCCTACCCCCATCAACTCTCGGGCGGCCAGCGTCAACGCGTGATGATCGCGATGGCCCTGGCCTGCGAACCGGAGTTGTTGATCGCCGATGAACCGACCACGGCGCTGGACGTGACGGTGCAACGCAAGATTCTGATCCTGCTCAAATCGCTGCAACAACGGCTCGGCATGTCGCTGCTGCTGATCAGCCATGACCTCAACCTGGTGCGCAGTATTGCCCAGCGTGTCTGTGTGATGAAAGGTGGGGAAATCGTCGAACAGGCCACTTGCGAAACGATTTTCACCGAGCCGAAGCATCCTTATAGCTGCGTACTGTTGAACGCCGAGCCAGAGGGCGAGGCCCTGCCCCGCGACGAGCGCGAGAATGTGCTGGAAGTGGACAATCTGCGCGTGCAATTCCCCCTCGGTGGCGGCTTGTTCCAGCGCAAGACTTACCTCACTGCAGTGGACGGCATCAGCCTCAACATCCAGCGTGGCAAGACCCTGGGCATCGTTGGCGAGTCCGGCTCGGGCAAGTCGACGCTCGGGCAGGCGATCCTGCGCTTGCTCGACTCCGAAGGCAGCATCCGCTTTCAAGGCGAAGCACTGGATGGCCTGACGCAAAAGCAGCTGCGGCCGTGGCGCAAGAAAATGCAGGTGGTATTCCAGGACCCTTATGGCAGCCTCAGCCCACGGATGTCAGTGGCGCAGATCATCAGCGAAGGCCTTGAGGTGCACAGCCAGTTGACCGATGAACAGTGCAAGGCCGAAGTGATTCGGGCGCTGGAAGAAGTCGGCCTGGACCCGCAAAGCCGTCATCGCTACCCGCACGAATTCTCCGGCGGCCAACGCCAGCGCATCGCCATCGCCCGGGCGCTGGTGCTGAAACCGGCGCTGATCCTGCTGGACGAGCCGACCTCGGCGCTGGACCGCACCGTGCAAAAACAAGTAGTCGCCCTGCTCCGCCAGCTTCAGGAAAAACACGGCCTGACGTATTTGTTCATCAGCCATGACCTGGCAGTAGTGCGCGCCCTGGCCCACGACATGATCGTGATCAAGGACGGTAAAGTGGTGGAAAGCGGCGCCAGCCATGATGTGTTTGATTCGCCACAGCATCCGTACACCAAAGAGCTGTTGGCGGCGGCGCATCCGCGGTAAACATTAGACCGCTTCGCCTCAATCGCTTGCAGGCCCACACAGTGGAATGCGTTCCAAATGTGGGAGCGAGCCTGCTCGCGAAGAGGCCCACACAGGCAATACACAATCAGGATCCAGCACATGAACACCACCGAAAGCCTCAAGGATTACCAGCGTGTCCGCCTGCTGGCGATCCGTTCGCTGTTCGAGATCATCGAGCAGTCCAGCGAAGGCACGGTGATTGTCGACCGCGATGCGAATATCGTGTGGATGAACGAGCGGTATGCCCGGCGCTTCGGTCTGGAGTCGGCAGAAGGCGCTATCGGCAAGTCCTGCGAAAGCGTGATCCCTGGCAGTCTTTTGCGTGAGGTAGTACGCACCGGGCGCCCGATTTTGCTGGACATGCAGGACACGTCGAAAGAGCCTCTGGTGGTCATGCGCCTGCCGATTCATGACGATGGGGGCGTGGTGATCGGCGCGATAGGTTTTGCACTGTTCGACGAATTGCGCAGCCTGTCACCGATGCTCAAGCGCTACATGAGCATGCAGGAAGAACTGGCGTCCACCCGCTCGCTGCTGCGGGCGCGGCAAACCAAGTACAACTTCGCCCATTTCATCGGCACCAGCGCGGCCAGCCTGGAGGTCAAACGGCGTGCCCGACGCAGTGCCAGCGCCGAGTCGCCTGTGCTGTTGCTCGGTGAAACCGGCACTGGCAAGGAACTGCTGGCCCAAGCGATTCATAGTGCTTCGCCACGTGCGCACAAAGCCTTCGTCAGCATCAACAGCGCGGCGATTCCTGAATCTTTACTGGAAGCGGAATTCTTTGGCACCGCCCCCGGCGCGTTTACCGGCGCCGACCGCAAGGGCCGCGCCGGTAAACTTCAGATCGCCCAGGGCGGCACATTGTTTCTCGATGAAATCGGCGACATGCCGCTGCCGCTGCAAAGCAAATTGCTACGGGTTTTGCAGGAAAAGGAATTCGAACCGGTCGGCTCCAACGAAGTGATTCAGAGTGATGTGCGGGTGATTGCCGCGACATCCACTGATCTTGAGGCCGCGATCAAACGGGGCGAGTTTCGCGCGGATTTGTATTACCGCCTCAACGTGCTGCCGATCCATGTACCACCCCTGCGTGATCGGCTCGACGATATCCCGGCCCTCAGCGAAGCGATCCTTGAGGAACTGCGCAGTCAGCATGAACTGAACCCCGAGGCGCTGGATTTGTTGGGCCGGCACGCCTGGCCGGGGAACATCCGTGAACTGCGTAACGTTCTGGAGCGGGCGGCGTTGCTCAGTGATGACCTGGTGCTGGATGCTGCGGAAATTCGTGCGGCGATTGGCACCCTCACACCGGTCGAGCGCTCGACACCGCTGATGATTGAGCCGGTTGCGCACGAGACGTTTAGCCAAGCTCGGGAGCGGTTTGACCGGCAGTTGATTGAGTCTGCCCTCGCAAAATGCGGGGGCAAGGTGATTGAAGCGGCGGCGCGATTGGGGTTGGGGCGCTCGACTTTGTACAAGAAGATGGTGGCGTTGGGGATTGCAGAGTCTCAATAAAGAGACACGAATCTCCATTATTAGACAGACCATCGCGAGCAGGCTCGCTCCCACAGGTTTAGCGAATCAGCTGCAGGAATGCGGTCAACTGTAGGAACGGGCTTGCCCGCGAAGAGGCGCGAGCAGCCGGCAAAAGTCTCCAAACAGAGACAACCCTCTCAAAATCTCATCACGCCTCCTATATTTATCTTTATATTTCAATAAGTTAAGCGCCTGGCACGAATCTCGCTAAAGCCTCTCCTCACAAAAGACCTACCCTACAAAAATAACAATCCAGGAGACACACCATGAGTGTGATCATTGCCTTGGCAGCCCTTACGCTGCTGATGGTGGCTGCTTACCGCGGCTACAGCGTTATCCTATTCGCCCCGATTGCCGCCCTCGGCGCCGTCCTGTTCACCGACCCTTCCGCTGTTGCCCCAGTCTTCACCGGGGTGTTCATGGAAAAAATGGTCGGGTTCATCAAACTGTATTTCCCGGTGTTCCTGCTCGGCGCGGTGTTCGGCAAACTGATCGAGTTGTCCGGCTTCTCCCGCTCCATCGTCGCCGCCGCCATTCGCCTGCTCGGCACGCGTCAGGCGATGTTGGTGATTGTGCTGGTCTGCGCCCTGCTCACGTACGGCGGCGTGTCGCTGTTTGTGGTGGTGTTCGCGGTCTATCCGTTTGCCGCTGAAATGTTCCGCCAAAGCAACATCCCCAAGCGTTTGATCCCCGCGACCATCGCCCTCGGTGCGTTCTCGTTCACCATGGACGCCCTGCCCGGCACCCCGCAAATCCAGAACATCATCCCCAGCACCTTCTTCAACACCACCGCCTGGGCGGCGCCGTGGCTGGGTTTGATCGGCGCGATCTTCGTGTTCTGCGCCGGCATGCTGTTTCTTCAGCGCCAGCGCAATAAGGCTCAGCGCTCCGGCGAAGGCTATGGCACTGAATTGCGCAACGAGCCGGAAACGGCACTCGATATCAAACTGCCGAACCCGTGGATCGCCCTGTCGCCGCTGGTGGCCGTGGGCATCTCGAATCTGTTGTTTACCCAGTGGATTCCACAGTGGTACGGCAAGACCCACACCCTCCAGCTACCGGGCATGGCCGCGCCGGTGACCACTGAAATCGCCAAGCTGACGGCGATCTGGGCGGTTCAAGCCGCGTTGCTGGTGGGCATCGTCATGGTGCTGGTGTTCGGTTTTCAGGCGATTCGCGGCAAGTTGGCCGAAGGCAGTCGAAGTGCAGTCGGCGGCTCGTTGTTGGCGGCAATGAACACGGCGTCGGAATACGGCTTTGGGGCGGTGATCGCCTCGTTGCCTGGCTTCCTGGTGCTGGCTGACTGGCTCAAGAGCATTCCGAACCCGCTGGTCAACGAAGCCATTACCGTGACCGTGCTCGCCGGCATCACCGGTTCTGCCTCGGGCGGCATGAGCATCGCCCTGGCGGCGATGGCCAATCAATTCATCGCGGCGGCCCATGCGGCCAATATTCCGCTGGAAGTGCTGCACCGCGTGGCCGCGATGGCCAGTGGCGGCATGGACACCCTGCCGCACAACGGCGCGGTGATTACCCTGCTGGCGGTCACCGGCCTGACGCACCGCGAAGCCTACAAAGACATTTTCTGTATTACGCTGATCAAGACCCTGGCGGTCTTCGTGGTCATCGGCATTTTCTACGCCACTGGCATTGTGTGAGGTAATCATGACGACTCTTACAGGCAAGACCGCACTGGTCACCGGCTCCACCAGCGGCATCGGCCTGGGTATTGCGCTCAGCCTGGCCAAGGCCGGCGCGAACGTTGTGCTCAATGGTTTCGGTGATGCCTCCAAGGTGATTGCCGAGGTCCAGCAGTTCGGCGGCAAGGTCGGTCATCACCCGGCCGACGTCAGCGACCCGGCACAAATTGCCGAGATGATCGACTACGCCGAGCGTGAGTTCGGCGGCATCGACATTCTGGTCAACAACGCTGGCATCCAGCACGTGGCGTCGGTGGAAGACTTTCCGATAGAGCGCTGGGACTCGATTATCGCGATCAACCTGTCGTCGGTGTTCCACAGCACCCGCTTGTGCCTGCCGCGCATGCGGGCCAAGAATTGGGGGCGGATCATCAACATCGCCTCGGTGCATGGTCAGGTGGGTTCGGTGGGCAAGGCTGCTTACGTGGCGGCCAAGCATGGGGTGATCGGCTTGACCAAAGTGGTGGGCCTGGAGACTGCAACCACGCACGTGACTTGCAACGCAATCTGCCCGGGCTGGGTGCTTACGCCGTTGGTGCAGAAGCAGATCGATGACCGCGCCGCGACCGGGATCGAGCCGCAACAGGCGCAGCATGATTTGCTCGCAGAAAAGCAGCCATCACTGGAGTTCGTCACCCCGCCACAGCTGGGTGAACTGGTGTTGTTCTTGTGCAGCGAAGCCGGTAGCCAGGTGCGTGGCGCGGCGTGGAATATTGATGGTGGGTGGTTGGCGCAGTAAGTAATCAGTCAACAGACCGCGTTATCGTTCTTCGCGGGCAAGCCACGCTCCCACATTAGATCGCGTTCTCCTGTGGGAGCGTGGCTTGCCCGCGATTGATCGTTCCCACGCTCTGCGTGGGAATGCAGCCCGGGACGCTCTGCGTCCCAAGAGCCAAACGCGGAGCGTCCGCTGAGGCATCCCCACGCGGAGCGTGGGAACGAGAGAGGCCAAGCCATGTCCGAGATCCTCTGGCAACCCAACGCCGAGCGCATCGGCAAGTCGCGCATGGAGGCCTTTCGGCGCTCCATCAGTCAGCGCCACCACCTCCACGTCGATGACTACCCGGCCCTGCACCAATGGTCCATCGATCAGCGTGAAGACTTCTGGCAGGCCATCGTCGATTTTTTCGACATCCGCTTTCACGATCAACCCGACGCGGTACTGGTCGAGGGCGCGCAAATGCCCAGCGCCCAGTGGTTCCCCGGCGCCACCCTGAATTTTGCCGAACACCTGCTGCGCCGTCGCGACGATGCCATCGCGGTGATTGCGATTGGCGAAAATGGCCAGCGCGAACACCTGACCTGGGCTGAGCTGGCCGAGCATGTGGCCGGGTTCCAACACAGTTTGATCGCCGCGGGTGTCGGCCTCGGCGACCGTGTCGCGGCATGCATGCCCAACACCTGGCAAACGCTGGTGGCTATGCTCGGCACCACCAGCCTGGGAGCGATCTGGTCCTGCTCGTCGCCGGATTTTGGCACTCAAGGCGTGATCGACCGCTTCGGCCAGATCGAACCGAAAGTACTGATCACCTGCGCTGGCTACCGTTACGCCGGCAAGGACATCGACCAGACCGGCAAGATCAACGAAATCCTGCAACGCCTGCCGTCGTTGCAGCAGTTGATCGTGGTGCCTTATGCACGGCCACAAGCGCACATCGTGGACTTCCATACCCGCGCCAACGTGACGTTGTGGGAGGATTTCTACGCCGTCGGCGGCGAGCCGGATTTCGTCCCCGTGCCCTTCGCGCATCCGCTTTACATCCTTTATTCCAGCGGCACCACCGGCGTGCCGAAATGCATCATCCACAGCACCGGCGGCGTGTTGCTGCAGCACGTCAAAGAGCACGGCTTGCATTGCGATCTCGGCGCCGGCGACCGGTTGTTCTACTACACGACGTGCGGCTGGATGATGTGGAACTGGCTGGTCTCGGCCCTCGCCGTGGGCAGTGCCGTGGTGCTATACGACGGCTCGCCGTTCCATCCTGATCCGCAGCGCCTGATCGACCTGATCGACGACGAACGCATCAGCGTCTGCGGCACCAGCCCCAAATATCTCGCCACGCTGGAAAGCAACGGCGTGAAACCGCGGGAAAGCCATGACCTGAGCAGCCTGAAAACCCTGCTCTGCACCGGTTCCGCACTGTCGCCCCAGAGTTATGACTATGTGTACCGCGACCTGAAACCCGACGTGTGTCTGACCTCAATGTCCGGTGGCACTGACATCGTTTCGTGCTTTGTGAACGGCAATCCGTTTCAAGCGGTGCGCCGAGGCGAGATGCAGGGCAAGAGCCTGGGCATGGCAGTCGAAGTGTGGAACGACGAAGGCAGGCCTGTGATCGGCGAAAAAGGTGAATTGGTGTGCACCCGGCACTTTCCGGCGATGCCCATCGGTTTTTGGAACGACCCGCAGCAGAAACAGCTGCGAGCATCGTATTTCAGCCAGTTCCCGGGCGTCTGGGCCCAGGGCGATTACGCCGAGCAATTGCCCCACGGCGCGATGATGATCCATGGCCGCTCGGACGCGGTGCTCAACCCTGGAGGCGTGCGTATCGGCACGGCGGAAATCTACCGTCAAGTGGAAAAAGTCCCGCAGGTGCTGGACAGCGTGGCCATTGGTCAGCAATGGCAGGATGACGTTCGGGTCGTGCTGTTTGTCCGGTTGCAGGACGGTGTTGAACTGGACGACGCCTTGCAGCAACAAATCCGCCAGGTCATACGCGCCAGCACCACACCCCGGCATGTGCCAGCGAAAATTGTCGCGGTGACCGACATTCCACGGACCATCAGCGGCAAAATCGTGGAGCTGGCGGTACGCAACGTGGTGCAGGGTGAGAAGGTGAAAAACACCGATGCCTTGGCCAATCCCGAAGCGCTAGAGCAATTTCGGGATCGGCCGGAACTCGGAACTTAAACGATCATGAGGGTGCGTCAATCAACGTATGCACCCAGTGGCCGTCTTCCATAGGCAGGCGCCGGCACAGATACGACTGTGTTGTTCAGAGTGATCAGAACCGGTCCTGCAATCGCCCTATCAGCGTGCGCTTCAAGCGCGCCCTGCACGATAGCCATGTTGCGATCATATCGACCCTTGTCCGTGTACAACTGGCTTAGCAGCGAAGTGGCCACAGCCAATGAGTCAGCATTTTCAAAGGCCTTGGAACTGGCGTGACAGGCACTGCCCTCATCTGTGACAGGGAGACGTCCGGACGCAAGATTCACTAGCGCAGCCACGTCCAGCAACTGGCCATCGCCTGCGTCACGGCCGGCGTCGCGGGCGTAGCCGACATCACCGGTTTGCGCAGCCCCATGGAACATTTCATGAATCAGGTCGTCTGCCACGACGTTATGGTTAAAACCCAGACTGATGAAATGCCTGTTGAGATTGGGGGTGTAGATTTCGATGAACTTCGTGTCGGATTGCCCGGTTGCACCTTTCCATTGCTGGTAAGCAATCGAGTCAAAAGCTGCAATGTTGTCAGTGTCTTTGAGGGGGTCCAGGAAAAAGTTACTGATGGAAACGCCCCCAAAGTCAGCCCTGACCGTTCTCAAACTGTTCAACAAGCGATTCAATGCATCGCTCGAATTGCTACCCATCAGGAACTTGATGACCAAGTCGCGCTCCGCTGTAAAGTCAGGAAGGGTCAAGACATTGATCGCGTTGTCGATTTTTGTACGTGCCCACGGCAAGCTCTGCTCAATGAACTGCCGGGTATAGCTGAGGGGCAATGTGTTGTGGGAGCGCGGCAACCGGATGGGTGCCACAAAGGTGAAATGACTCAGCTTAGGCCCCCAGGGTTTACCCGATCGATTGAGGGCATACCATTGAAAGTTGTTCCGCGCTGCGACTACGTTAAACGTGTCACCAGTTGCACCGCGGGGCCGCCAGGTGCCTTGGCCGGTATAGGCGGTATTGGCTGCTCGAACCAGATCGTACGTTCTTTCACGGCCATGGAGTTTTCCCAACTGGGATTTCGCCAGCCCAAGAAGCTCTTGTGCCTGCCTGTTGAAGCGTAGCGCTCCCTTGTGGACGAGCTTCACGCCCCCGAACAACACCGTTGGCACATCATCCACGGGGTTAAAGAGGGACACAGACGTCACGAACGCGAGCTTGGTCAGGCGAGCAGTTTTGGACGACAAAGAGATCGCTTTCGCCGAGATACTCAGCGCTTTGGCGCCTGCACCCAGGAACGCCCCGCCCAATGCGATGGAGTCCATGATGCAACCATAAACCCCGTCGACCACCTTGCTGTGTTCTGCGGAAGATAAATCCTCTATGCACTTTTTAAATGGAACCACCAGATTCACAATGTACGTCGCAGTTTCTTCACCTTTCTTGCGTTCGCTTTCAAGTGCCGTCGGTACGGTGGCCATTGCTTCAGTTTCGTCAAACGTCCGGAGCGGATGGTTATTCACGACAAACTCGGCAATTCGGGCAAGTTGCGGATTGCCAAAGTTTTTATAAGTGCTCTGTTCCCGCATCCTCGCTATGGCTGGTGCGGGAAGCTCACCCAGCTTTTCCATAATCGCCCTGCCGCCTGACCAATAGGTCTCAACTACACCTTCGGTGTACTCATTTAGAGTGACGGGAAAAGAATCGAGGGGTGTGGGTGGTACTTGAGCGTCCAAGTCCCCTTTGAAATCCATTCTGGCGGCAGACTGCAATTTTCCCGAGGTGGCTATCAGCGCCCCGAGAGCGTTGTTTTTCCGCAGTTCGCCGCGCAAGGGAAACAGTTCATAACAAGTTATCGTGTTGCCGTTGGAAGCGCACATCAATAAACCAAAGCGCCCTGTAACAGCATCTTTGCCCCGCTGGATTTCGTACTCGCTTCTGACAGGTACCGGGCTCAACGAAAAGAAGGACGATGTTTCTACCGCGGAAGGACGGAAAGTAAAGAAGGTGATTTTACCTTTTAGAAAGGCTTCCAGATCATAGGGAAGCATATGTGCAAGCGCCAACTTCACATTGGCGACCAGCGCACTATTTAAATTGTCGAAATACCCCCGCAATTGGCGATGAAACTCATTGTTACTGGGCGCCAGACCCAACAACTGCGAATAACGGCGATATACGCTAACGACGGAGGCATCGTACAGCGTTGGCCTTTTGTAATTACTAATACCGGCCAACAAATCGGGCGTTGTGGAAATATGCTCATCGGGAAAAACAGCGCGAAAATCCCACTGACCACCTACCAGGTCACCCGACATATGCAAATCGACCATGGACATGGCGGTAGGAGATGCATATAGGCCGGGACGCTGATTGAGAACTTTATCGTCAAGAAAATCACACGTTGGCGCGGCCGACTGTAACGCCGCCCTTGCGATATCTTCTCTGCTCGGCAGGGGACTGGAATAGGCGCGAGCGAGGTGCGTGAAGTTATCCGCGTACTCCTGGAAAGCAGAAAGCGCCCGCTCCGTGGTGCCCGTTTCCGCTTGAGTAAGTTCATTCGTCGTCACCACGCCATTTATCAGCGCCCAGTCAACGATTGGATCAATCATTGCCAGATCCCGCAGGCGGGTCAAAGGGTCACTGACAGGCTCCAGGTCGGCATACGCCATGATTTGCGCATACGTCATCACACGACAAGCCCCTTTGCTGACCGCTTCCGCCAGCGCAACTGCGCGGCAGAAGGACACCCAGCCAACCGAACCCATCATCAGCGATGGCGGAACGCCCTTGACCAGAAATTCCGGGGCGATTTCCGCCAGCAGCAAGTGCGACGCCAACGGGGCCAAGGCAGGATCCACCCAGCCCTTGGTATAAAGAAAGGCTTGCAGGTCTTCGCGCACGAGCGACGAAGCTCGCCCGACATTGTCCGGTGCATACAAATCGAACCCGTCGATACTCTTTCGACTTTGAGCGTTACCAATGAGCGGATGCAGATCCAGCAAAATGGCCGTTATCAACAGTTGCGCAAGGTCCTCTGCCGACACGTCTTGCCCGGATTGCGCGCCGAACCAATCCAATTCCGATACATATTTTCTGGCGTAAGCCTGAGCAGCCGGATGGTTGACGATTTGAACGATCCGTTCAGCGGCATTATCGAACGTTACAAAAACGCGCCCCGTTTCACGGTGCAGTTTTTCCAACAGGTTTTTGTCCGGTGCTATAACCTTGGCCGTGATCTGACGCACACTTGTAAATTGTTCAGTGGACAACACGACTAACGACGGATCATCCGCAACAAGTTGCCCCCAGTAGTTCCCCAGTTCGTCTACGCCAGGATCGAACTCTAAAAACGCCATCAAATTGTTGTTTTCAGACGCATTAGTCGGAACATTCAAGCCATGAAACGCTAGCCATTGATCAACGTCCACAAGGTCTGCCGTATATACATAACCACCGGCCAGACTGGCAATATCGCCCACCATCAGAAGCTCCTGATAGTTGCGGGACTCATGGATAATGTTCAGGTCTACCGCTTCCCAAATCGCCGTATCCTTTCTGAATATTTCCAGCCTGCCAGAGGCGTTGATACGCGTTGACGCCATGTTCTCGACACGTTGATGGCGGAGTTCCTCCATCACGATGGTATTGTTGGCCAAATTATTCCATGACACGCGCCCCGGCATGTGCATTTTATACAGCGAAGACCCCGACTCCAAATTAAGCTCATACCCTTGCAAGTTGTAAGGACCCTCGTCCGCCTGCTCTTCGAAGACAACTTTTAATAAGCGCAAGACCAGATCCCGTTCCACGGTATCCGCCTTTAATAGCTGATGCTGATCCGTAGCAACCAGCCCCGACAATGAGTAGGATTTATACTTTAGTTTCGACCGCATTAGATAACCTCATGATTTAACTTGCTGACGATTTCAGCGCCGACGATCATCACTTCCCGACGCATAATCAACCAGTAAAAATCTATGAGGTAAAATGTCCAACAGCCCACAATTCTTACAACTAACTCACATGACACCCCCAGAAAACCTCAACTAGCATTAGACGAATCAATTATTGGAATACCATTACCGCATAATTTAAAGCGCAACTTAAAGCTATTGAGCGACTCCGCAAATTTTAACCCGTCGTCCTCGCCGTTCACGCCTTCCACCACTAGTCCGTGGACCACATCCGGAGCCTGGCGCAGGTTATTCTTCAGCGCGGCGCAAAAACTCCGCATATCGACATTGCGCTGTTTGAACAGGTTGCCCCGAAAGCGCACTGGACGGCGCGCCCGTGGACAGGTAAAGATCCGAGCCAATTCCGCTGGCCAGAGGTTTCAACAGTGCCTCGATTTCCATGGCAAAAAGCCCGCGCAAAGCATTCAATGAAAAAATAATGACCCAATACGGGTCATCCAGCGTCTACCGCCCGACGAGATAGAAAACGCCGCCGACTTAAACGCAGGACCACTTGATGAAAGCATCACCCACCGGCAGCGATGCCCTGGCCTTGATTGCCAGACTGGACTGGACCCGCACCCCGTTGGGCGCTGCCGGCACCTGGCCGCAGAGCCTGCGCACCGCCGTGGATATCGTGATTCACTCACCGATGCCGATGCTGTTGCTGTGGGGGCCGCAGCTGACGCAGATCTACAACGATGGCTTCGCCCTCCTCGCCGGCAGCAAACACCCACGCGCGTTCGGACAACCAACGCACCAGATCTGGCCAGAACTCCAGGACTTTACCGATCCGATTTACCGCGCCGTCCTGCAGGGACAGGTGCGCACCTACAGCGAACAGCGCTTTACCTTGCAACGTGACGGTGAGGATTCCGACTTCTGGCTGGACTTGACCTACAGCCCGATCCGCGACGAAAGCGCCGAGGTAGCCGGCATTCTGGTCACGGCCATCGAAACCAACGAGCGTCGGCGCATAGCCCTGGAGCTGGAACAGCGCTCGGCCGCCAGCCTCAAGGCCCAGCGCGAAACCGAACAGCGCCTGCAACTGGCCCTGGCCGCTACCGACGCGGTCGGCACCTGGGACTGGGACATCGGCGAAGACCGCTTCCTTGCCGACGCCCATTTCGCCCAACTGCACGGCGTCAATCCGGCCATGGCCGGGCAGTTGCCGATCAGCGACTACCTGCACGGCGTGCACCCCGAAGACCGGCCGATGATTGCGCGCAGCATCAAGCACTGCATCACTCACGGCACCGAGTACGCCGAGGAATATCGCCTGCTGCAACCGGACGGCCAGTTGCGCTGGGTGTTTGCCCGGGGGCGCTGCTACAAGGATCACCACGGCCGGCCGATGCGCTTTCTCGGCGCCGCACTGGACCTGACTGAGCGCAAACACACCGAGCAGGCATTGCGCCAGAGCCAGACCGAGCTGCAACTGATCATCAACGCCATGCCGGTCCTGATCAGCTACGTCGACAGTGAAGAGCGTTTCCGCCTGAACAACTCTGCGTATCTGGACTGGTATGGGCTGACGCCGCAGGAGCTCTATGGCAAAACCATTCGTGAAGTGCTGGGCGACGAGGCCTATTCCTTGCGCGCCGAATACATCGCCGACGCGCTGAAGGGCAAGCCCTGCTGTTTCAGCATCAGCACGCCGCACCGTGACGGCAGCCTGCGCCAGGCACTGATGAATTACCTGCCGCGCCACGGTGCGGATGGTGCGGTGAATGGGTTCTACATTTTTGTTATCGACGAAACCGAGCGCAAACAGACTGAAGAAGCCTTGCGCAATCTCAACGAAACCCTGGAAGAACGCGTCGCCGCACGCACGCAACAGCTCGCCGAAGCCAATCAGCGCCTGCAAAACGAGATGTTCGAACGTGAGCGCGCCGAGGACGCCTTGCGCCATGCACAAAAAATGGAAGCGGTCGGCCAGCTCACCGGCGGCATCGCCCATGACTTCAACAACATGCTGACCGGGATCATTGGCAGTCTCGACTTGATGCAGCGCTACATCGCCGAGGGGCGCACCGACGAGATTGGCCGTTTTACTGAAGCCGCCGTCTCCTCGGCCAACCGCGCCGCCGCGCTGACCCATCGTCTGTTGGCGTTCTCCCGACGCCAGTCACTGGATCGCAAGCCGCTGAACACCAATGACCTGGTGCGCTCTCTGGAGGACCTGCTCAGCCGGACCAAGGGCGAACACATCGATCTCAACCTGAAACTGGCCGACGAAATCTGGCCGATCAGCACCGATGTCAGCCAACTGGAAAACGCCCTGCTCAACCTGGTGATCAACGCCCGCGATGCGATGCCCGATGGCGGCGAACTGCTGATTGAAACCGCCAATGTTTTCCTCGACGGCAGTGACATCATCACGCTGGAACCGGTCAAGGCCGGGGATTACGTGATGATTGCCGTCAGTGACAACGGCACCGGCATGACGCCGTCAGTACTGTCCAAGGCGTTTGATCCGTTCTTCACCACCAAACCCATCGGCCAAGGCACTGGCCTGGGATTGTCGATGATTTACGGCTTCGCCCAGCAATCGGGCGGGCATGTCAGCCTGTTCAGTTTACCGGGCAAGGGCACCAGTGTTCGTTTGTACTTGCCACGCCTGCTCGCCATGGAAACGGAAGTCGTGTTGAAGCCGGTAACGGGCGAAGCGCCGGCGGCGATTGCCGGTGAAACCGTGGTGTTGGTGGAAGACGATCCGGCGGTGCGCATGCTGGTGCTCAACTTGCTCAATGAGCTGGGTTACCACGCACACGAAGCCGAAGATGCGAAGACCGCCCTGCCCTTGCTCGAATCCGATTTGCGCGTTGATCTGCTGGTAACCGATGTCGGGCTGCCGGGCATGAACGGCCGGCAACTGGCCGAGATCGCCCGTCAACATCGCCCGGACCTCAAAGTACTGTTCATGACCGGTTACGCGGAAAAAGCCACCGAACGCCAGGGCTTTCTGGAAGATGGCATGGACATGGTGGCCAAACCCTTTTCCATCGACTTGCTGGCCAACAAGATACGCACGATGATCGGCCAACCCGAGTGAGTTGAGGCATAATCGCCCGCCCCCCGCTGGCACCAACATAGCCACCACCGTTGCAAGGTATGCCAATGAAAGCTCAAGCCCGCCATATTCTGGTGAAAACCTCGGAAGAAGCCGAGCAGCTCAAACAACGCATCGCCAAGGGCGAAGCCTTCGATGTACTGGCCAAAAAGTACTCGACCTGTCCGTCCGGCAAGCGCGGTGGTGACTTGGGCGAAGTGCGGCCGGGGCAGATGGTCGGCGTCATTGATGCAGTGATTTTCAAGAAACCGCTGCGGGTGGTACATGGGCCGATCAAGAGCAAATTCGGGTATCACCTGGTGCAGGTGTTTTACCGGGATTGAGCGGTTGGCTTTAGGGCCCCATCGCGAGCAGGCTCAYTYCCACAGKGGAAYGCRTTCCMCTGTGGRARTGAGCCTGCTCGCGATGGCCGCACCTCGGTCTCAAGCCCTAGAAACAGGTCTCCATGGTTTCGATAACATTCAGCTGTTCATCCACCAGACACCCCGTGCGCCACTTGTCGAACGTCAGGCATGGGTGCGAGGTGCCGAACGAAATGATGTCGCCCACTCGTAATTCAACCCCTGGCGCCACATTCATGAACGCGTGCTGATCCATCACCGCCGTCACTTTGCAGGTGCTGACGTCATCGCCCTTCGCCGGCACCACGCCGGCTTTGTAACGCAGCAACGGCACTGGCAGACCGGCGTCGTAGGCCACGTCGCGCTTGCCCAGGGCAATCACYGCAAAACCCGGCTCCGGCATTGACTGCACGTGCGCCCAGACCTCCATTGCCGGACGCAAGCCTTCGTCGAGGTCGCTGCGGCGCTCGAGCACGCAGCATTGCGCTTCCTTGTAGATGCCATGGTCGTGGGCCACGTAGCTGCCGGGACGCAGCACGCTGAGGAAACGGCCGCCCGCGTTCTGCGCTTCGAACTCCTCGGCAATCAAGTCATACCAGGCTGAACCCGACGCGGTAATGATCGGCTTGGCAATCGCAAAAGCGCCGCTGTCCTGCAGCTGCACCRCAAGGCGTACCAGCGACGCAGCGAAATCACGAATGCCGCTGACCGCATGATCACCATGGATCACGCCTTCATAGCCTTCGATGCCGGTCAGCGCCAGCGCCGGTTGCGCGTTGATGGCTTTGGCCAGTGCGATGACTTCTGCTTCAGTCCGGCAACCACAACGACCACCCACCACGCCGTACTCGATCATCACATTCAAACGCACACCGCGCGTAGCGAAAAAAGCGCCGAGGTCAGCGACGTTGTCCGGGTGATCGACCATGCAATGGAAATCGAAGGTCGGGTCTGCCAGCAGAACGGCAATCAGTGCCATGTTCGGCTTGCCGACCAATTGGTTGGCCATCAGCACCCGGCGCACGCCATGGGCATACGCCGCACGGGTTTGCGTGGCGCTGGCCAAGGTGATGCCCCATGCGCCGGCGTCCAGTTGGCGTCGAAACAGTGCCGGAGTCATGCTGGTTTTGCCATGGGGCGCGAGCTCGGCGCCGCTGTTGCTGGCAAAGGCCTGCATCCAGCGAATGTTGTGCTCCAGCGCTTCGCTGTGCAGCACCAGCGCCGGCAAGCTGACATCGCGGACCAGGTTGGCGCCGATATGGGCAAAGCCCTTTTCCACGGCGGCAGTGTGTTGGGCAGTAGACATGGTCGAAATCCTCACGTTTGCGGCGGCAAGCAACCGCTGTTATTCGTTGATACGCCGGGCCACCAACGCTTGTAGGAGCAGGGTTTGCCCGCGATGGGCGCGACTCGGTTCAGGCCTTTTTCTTGTACGCGACGCAGTCAATCTCAACCTTGCAATCAACCATCATGCTCGCCTGCACACACGCACGTGCCGGGGCGTGCTCGGGGCTGAAGTACTCGGAAAACACCTTGTTGAAACTCCAGAAATCCCGTGGATCTTCCAGCCACACGCCGGTACGCACCACGTCTTCCAGCCCATACCCGGCTTCTTCGAGGATCTCGATCAGGTTCTTCATGGTCTGGTGAGTCTGCTCGACGATGCCACCCACAATGATTTCACCATCCAGCGCCGGTACTTGCCCGGACACGTGCAGCCAACCATCGGCTTCAACGGCACGGGCGAAAGGACGGGGTTGGCCGCCGCCAGCGGTGCTACCGGTGCCGTAACGGGTAATGCTCATGAGTGTTTCTCCTGACTGATGCATTTTCCGCTATAGCGGAAGCGTGCCTATAAAAACGGAACCGCCAGCAGAAAGTGTGCCACAGGTTTTGGGGAGAAATGCTGGGGAGATTGAAACCAGGACTTGCGATGCAGTAAGCCGCATCGTTCACAGCTCAGGAAAAAGCCACCTGTAATTTCTGACAGTAGACCCACCCAGCCCCCTCCTTTAACGTCGGAAAATCTCGATGGTCGTTGTGAAAAGGAGATTTCAATGAGCTCGACCCGCCACCCTCCAACACTAGCCCCTGCCTATCGAAAAGCCTTGAACACCTGGCGCCCGGTGATCCTGTATTTCGGCAATACCCACTGCCCAGCCTGCGAATTCGCCGAGCCGATTTTCCGTCAGGTTGCGCAACAGTATCGGGATCGGGCGAGTATTTACGTGCTGAACACCGGCGAGTCTCCCCGCCATCCGAATGTGACCGGCACGCCGACCGTGCTGTTTTACCAGGACGGAAAACTACAGGAGAAACTCAAGGGCATCGGTAGCAAGCAGTTTTTGAGCGAGGTCTTTGCCCGGCATGTCACGAAGCGGCAAGGCAAGCCTGAGCGAAAAACGCGCCACGATTTGCCCTGGCTTCGACACACCCTCAAGACCCTTTGCCAACCGGCGCGAGCGCGTAACCTTTTGAAACGAAAGCTTTTTTATGGCACAAGCTGATCACCGGCCACCGGAAAAGTTGTTACAAACTCCCGACTGCTGAACCGCCTATGTGCGTTGTACCATCCCGTCAACTTTGGCTGCGGATTGAAAGGCCCCGAAAAAGAGCCTGCCTAAAGCCTTCATTCACCGCGAATCCACGGCCTTGGATTGAGATCAATCAGGAGCTGATCCGAATAGGAACAGCTTCCGTTCGGTTGCTATTTTCATATCTCAGCACGAGACGCGATCTGCTAGCCTTAAGCCGGGACGTTGCCACGTTTCAGGAGAGTCTATGTCTTTCAAAGTCATGATGGTTTTCGGTACTCGTCCGGAGGCCATAAAAATGGCACCGCTGGCCAGAGTGCTGCGTCAATCGCCCGGCATCGAACTGAACATCTGCTCCACCGGCCAACACCGGGAGATGCTCAAACAGGTGCTCGACTCCTTTGAGCTGACGGTCGATCAGGATCTTCAAGTGATGACCCAGGGTCAGACTCTCAACGGCCTTTCACAACAACTGCTGATTCACCTCGACCAGGCTTACGAGCGCGTAAAACCTGACATCGTGCTTGTTCATGGCGACACCACCACCAGCTTCATTGCCGCCCTCGCTGCCTTCAATCGCCAGTTGCCAATCGGCCACGTCGAAGCCGGCCTGCGCACGGGCAATCTGAGCGCGCCCTGGCCGGAAGAAGCCAACCGGCGCCTGACCGGCGTCATCGCCAACCTGCATTTCACCCCGACCACCAAGGGCGAGGCTAACCTGCTGCGCGAAGGTGTGCCCCAAGCCAGCATCGAAGTCACTGGCAACACCGTGATCGACGCGCTGCTATGGATGCGCACGCACCAACACGATATCAACTGGCACCCGGCCGCAGACTCGCCGCTGGCCGTGCTCGACGACAAACGGCGGATGGTGTTGATTACCGGTCATCGCAGGGAGAATTTCGGCGGCGGCTTTCGCAACATCTGCCTGGCGCTGGCCAACCTCGCCGAGCGTTACCCGGATGTGCAATTCGTTTACCCGGTGCATCTCAACCCCCAGGTACAAAGCGCGGTGTATGGCGTGCTCTCGGACAAGCCGAACATTTATCTGGTGGCACCACAGGACTACCAGCATTTCGTCTGGCTGATGGGGCGCGCCCATTTCATCCTCACCGACTCAGGCGGTATTCAGGAGGAAGCTCCGTCGATTGGCAAACCCTTGCTGGTGCTGCGTGATGTTACGGAGCGACCCTCTGTGCTTGAAGGCGGCACGGTGCTGTTGGTGGGTACCGACACCGACCGGATCGTCAATGAAGCCAGCCGGCTGCTGGAAGATGCTGCCCACTTCCAGCGCATGAGCCGCGTGTTCAGCCCCTATGGTGACGGCCACGCCAGTGAGCGCATTGCCACCCGCCTCGACGCCTGGCTGCGTGCACGCTCGGCGGCGAGTGAAGCTACATGAGTCTGGGCCTTGTCGATTTCTTTGCCTATGTGCTGTTTGGTCTCAAATACATCGCGATAGCCCTGGCCCTGTTGATGTTTTTACTCGGGCTCGATGACCTGTTCATCGACCTCGTGTACTGGACGCGCAAGTTGATCCGTCGCTGGCGAATCTACGAAAAATTCGAGCGCGCCGACGAAGAGCGGCTCTACTCCATCGCCGAAAAGCCCCTGGCGATCATGGTTCCGGCGTGGAATGAAGTTGGCGTGGTCGGCGAAATGGCACGTCTGGCGGCCTCGACCATCGATTACGAAAACTACCAGATTTTTGTCGGCACTTACCCCAACGATGCCGACACCCAGGCCGATGTCGACGCGGTCTGCCAGCACTATCCCAATGTGCACAAAGTGGTCTGTGCCCGACCCGGCCCGACCAGTAAGGCCGACTGCCTGAACAACATCATCGACGCGATCCTGCGCTTCGAAAGCGAGGCCAGGATCCAGTTTTCCGGCTTTATCCTGCACGATGCCGAGGACGTGATTTCGCCGATGGAGTTACGCCTGTTCAATTACTTGCTGCCGAACAAAGACTTGATCCAGATCCCGGTATACCCCTACGCGCCGGAGTGGCACGGCTTCACCGCCGGGCACTACGTTGACGAGTTCGCGGAGAATCATGGCAAGGACGTCATCGTGCGCGAAGCCCTGACAGGTCAGGTGCCGAGTGCCGGCGTCGGCACTTGCTTCAGCCGTAAGGCCATCAGCGCCCTGCTGGAGGATGGCGACGGCATCGCCTTCGATGTGCAGAGCCTGACCGAAGACTACGACATCGGTTTTCGTCTCAAGCAAAAAGGCATGAAGTGCATTTTTGCCCGTTACTCGGTAACCGACCCGAAACTGGCGCTTGAGCAGCCCTGGGCGTTCGGCATGAACCGTGAGTTTTCCCAAGTCATCTGCGTCCGCGAGCATTTTCCCCGGGACTTGCAGTACGCCATCCGCCAAAAATCGCGCTGGATTGTCGGCATCGTCTTCCAGGGCACCACTAACCTCGGCTGGAGTTCTAAAGGTCTGCTCAACTACTTCCTGTGGCGCGACCGGCGCGGCTTGATCGCGTATTTATTGAGTTTTCTGGTCAACCTGCTGTTCGTGGTGCTTCTGCTGATGTGGTTGGTGACGGTGATTTTCCCCGAGGCCTGGCGTTATCCATCAATCCTTTCCGACAGCAAGCTGCTGGCCGCGCTGCTCTGGCTTAACGGGTTGATGCTGCTCAATCGATTGTTCCAGCGTGGCTGGTTTGTCACCCGGTACTACGGATTGGTTGAGGGGTTGCTGTCGGCGCCGCGCATGATATGGAGCAACTACGTCAACTTTTTCGCCAACGTGCGGGCGCTGCGCCAGGTCATGGAAATGGGCGATTCGCGCCGTGTGGCCTGGGACAAGACCACTCACGAATTTCCGGCCCTGACCAAAGCCCAGCGCACGCCGCTCGGTCATCGCCTGATGGAAAAAGGCTTGATCACCGAGGAGCAACTGGAAGACGCGATCACCAGCCCGGTGCGGCGTCGCCTCGGACGCGAGCTGTTACTGCGCGACTGCATCACCACTGCACAACTGGTCGAGACGCTGGCCGAGCAACTGGAGCTGGAATGGGCGCCGCTGAATCCGTTCAAACTCGACAAACGCCTGATTGATGCGGTGCCGCGCAAAGTCGCCTCTCATTACGGCGTGCTGCCGGTGGCCGAAGACGGCGACACGCTGGTGCTGACCTCGGAAGGCCCGGTCAGTCAAGTATCGCTGGGAGCCATCAGMCGCCAGTTGAAACGCCAGGTACGCTGCCGACTCGCGCCTCAAGGCCGGGTCACCCTTGGCATTCGTTACTGGTACGCCAGCCCCCGTCAAAATGAAGAGGTCAGGCAGATGCTCCACGTGCTTGAGCGTCATCAGGACGACGAAGCCCTGCTCGAACGCGTCAGCCACCATCAGGTGCTGCTGGGCAATCTGCTGCAAGAGCGCGGCATGGTCCCGGCGTCTTTGTTTAATCAGGCCCTGATCGACTTCGATGCCGAAACCATGTCCTTGGGCGAACATTTGATCTCACGCGGCATGATCACCCGGGAAGTACTCGAACAAGCCTTGGCCGATCAGGCCAGCGAACAGCACGCCGCCTACTGCATCGCCCGGGAGGTTGCATGAAGGCTCGGACAATTTGCCTGGGTACCTTGTTGTTCAGCCTGAGCCTCAACACGTGGGCGCAGGCCGAACCGCTCAGCGATTTCGAGAAGTTCCGCAGTTTTCCTTACATGGACCGCAGTTATCGCGAAGCGAAAAAAGGCAACTGGGCCGAAGTGGAGCGGCTGATGCGTCATGTGCTGAGCAAGGTGCCGAAGAACGACGAGGCCCGGGCGTTGCTGGTGGAATCGTTGGCCAGGCAACGCCGCTACAAGGACGCGGTGCAGACCCTGCCAGATACCCCGAAAAACAGCGATGCCCTGCTCAACCTGCGCCTGACCTGGATCGAACAAGACCCGCCAGGCAGCGAACAAGTCGAACAGTGGATGACCACCAGCCCCCTTCAGCACCGCGTGCGCCTATGGCAGGCTTACAGCCTGAGCCTGGCCAAGTTCGGCGGTGCGGCCAGGGCGCACGACTGGCTGGCGCAATTGGCGCCCCGGGGCGACGAGGACATCCTGCGCCGCGCGCGCGCGAACTGGTCCGAGCAACTGCGTGACTGGAACGGCACCATCGAACAACTGGCGCCACTGGCGGCCCGCAAACAACTGGACGCCCAAGGCTGGCAACGGCTGGCCAATGCCTACGTGCAGCGTCTCGACGAGCAAGCGCTTCGACAACTGCTGGAACAGGCACCCAGCGCCGAAACCGCGCGCAAAACCCGCCTGGCCATGGTCGACCGCTCGATTGCCATGGGACACACCCAGCAAGCCCAGCGCTGGATGCAATCGCTGCCGGCCAGCGACCTCGCGGACCCGGCCCAGCGTCAGCGGCTGTGGGAGTTGGCACGGCAAACCGGCGACGTAGCCATCGTGCAGCGCCTGAGCGGCGATTTGCAGCGCCCCTGCCTGGAAACGGCAGAATGGCTGTCGCGTCACGACCCGGACGCTGCACTCAGCCAATTGCGCGGTTGTCGGCCAGACGACGATCCGCAGACCTGGCTGATCCTCGCCCAACGCCTGCAAGCCACCGAATTGCTGCAAAGCACACGCCTGCCGGAGCCGTGGGACACGCGCCGGCAGGAACAACTGCTGGACGTCTGGCAGGCCCAGGGCGAAAGCGACAAAGTCATGGCCTGGCTGGCCAGCCAGCCGCAAACCGCCGACGTGGTCAAACGCCGCGCCGAACTGACGCAAGCACTGGGTCGTAAAACTGAAGCCGCTGCGTTGTGGGAGCGCCATTACCAGCAGACCGGTAACTTCGGCTCGCTGAATCAGGCCACTTATTTGGCGCTGAACAACGGCCAGCGAGAACATGCGCAACAACTGCTCGAAAATGCTTACGATCGCCACAACGGCAAATTGCCGGCCGCCCTGCTGCAACGCCTGGCGAATTTCTATGCCACGTCGACCCCGACCCTGGCGCAGCAACGACGCATTGTCTCGCTGCTCAATCGTGTCGACCCCGCCACGCGCGGTCAGTTGCTGGCGCAACTGGCCGAGAACGGTCAATGCGACGCGGTTCAGCAAGCGATCGGCGAACATCCTCAGGCTGTGGGCGACTACCGCGCACTCGGTCGCTGCGCCATGCCGGATCGCCCCGGCGAAGCGGTGGTTTATTACCAACAAGCTGAAAAACTCGGGGACCAAAGCAGCCGCATGCCCTTGGCCTATGCCCTTGAAGCAGCGGGTGACTCGGCTGGCGCCCTGGCGATCTGGCGCAGCGTTCCTGCGGCACAAATGAGCGACAACGCCAAGCTTACCGCCAGCCGCAGCGCCCTTGCCGCCGGTGACAATCAGGCCGCTGAACGCTACTGGCAACAGAGCAGCGCGCGGGGTGCCAATGATTGGGCGCTGGGCGCTGCAATTGCCGATGCGCGGGGTGATCATGGATTGGCCTTGCAGCGACAACGCTCAGCCTTGCAGCAATGGCCTGATGCCGGGAACTACTACGCGGCGTCCGTCACGGCGCAAAAAGCCGGTGATACGCAGCAAAGCACCGCGTGGCTCGCCGAGACCGTGCGCCGCGAGCCAGGCAACCCACGTTATCGGGCCGATTACGGCATGCGACTGGCCGGGGCCGAGACCCGCGAAGAACGCGCGAAAGCGCTCCCCTACCTGCAAACCGCCACCCGGGATTTCCCCGAGGACTACCGCCTCGGCGAAACCCTCGCGTTGCGCCATGACGAGGTCGCAGACAGCGCTGCGGCGCGCAAGGAACTGCGCCGGGTGATAGACCTGGAGCAAAACCCAGTGGCCGCCGACGACGAAGATGGCAGCATGGAAGCGCGGCGTTATCGCCAGCGTCGCGCCCACGAAGCCCTGTCTCGCCGCGACACGCGCACATTAGCCAGCACCTGGTCGCCGGCCGGCATATCAACCAACGACTTCGTGCGCCCCGACAACAAGGGCACTGGCACCAGCCGCCAGCCCACCTCGCAGAACGTGCAATTGGCCATGTGGGACCATGCGCTGGGCGAAGAACCGAGCCGGGCCGGCAGCACGCTTTCGGTTTATGGACGGGTGTTGCTCGGCGGTGTCGGTCGTACGAGTTACGCCGAATCCATCGGTACAGGCGTCGGTCTGCGCTACAAACCGTGGGGCACGGCAAACATCAACTTCTACGGCGAGTTCTACAAACAGAGTCAGTTCGACGACCAGGACAATCACAGCCTGAGCCTGGGGCAACTGCTGATTCCTGAAAAACTGGCTGATCAGGTCGAGGATCACCGTCAGGACGGCCACACCACCACCGACTACCTGTTGCGCGCCACCGGGTCGTTTCTCGATCAGGGGCGGTTCCGCAACGACTGGCGTATCGATGAAAGTGACTGGGAAGAACGTTCCCTCTACCTTGACGCCGCCTGGTGGTCCAAGGCCGGCGACCACCAATGGCTCTCGCGTTTCCAGCAGGGGCATGCCTGGAAGCTGCCATTCAACGGCGCGCAAACCCTCATGCCGTACGGTTTTCTCGAGTTCGCCAGCCAGGACCCGAGCAATGTCTGGCGCCAGGACCTGCGCACTGGCCTGGGCATGCGCTGGCAATGGTGGTTCGACGACGACCTCTACAACGCCTATCGCGCGCACCTGAGTGTACGCACCGAGTACCAGCAATCGCTGGGCGGCAACTTGTACGAGAGCGCAAGCGGAGTGCTGGTGGGCGTGGAGTTGAATTTCTGATGAGACAAATAGTGCTGATGTTCTGCGTACTGTTGGTCAGCTTCGTAGCGCGTGCTGATGAGCGAGTTTTCTATCAACCGCTCAACGTCGATGCCAGCCTCAGCCAGGCGCAATGGCGAACGATCTGGCAAGAAACCGCCAGACAGGGGGGGCAAACGTTAATTGTGCAGTGGACGGCGTACGGCGACTCGAACTTCGGCGGGGCAACTGGCTGGCTCGCCAGCAGTTTGCGTCTGGCCCATGAGCAGGGCCTGAAACTGGTGCTGGGGTTGTCCATGGACCCGGCCTACTACCAGCGCATCAATGAGCTGGACAGCGCCGCGCTGGCCACTTACTGGCAAGCACAACTGGGGCAGTCGCTGGCTCAGCAGCAGAAACTGCGCAAGGACTGGAAACTGCCCGTCAGCGGCTGGTACCTGCCGCTGGAACTGGATGACCTGCACTTTTTGCCCGCCGATCGACGCACCACGCTGCAGCGCCAGTTGAAAGACTTCGCCGGCAAACTTGATGCGCCGCTGCATATCAGTGCCTTCAGTGCCGGCAAGCTCGCGCCGCAAGTCAACGGACAATGGCTGGGCGCGTTGGCCAACGCTGGCCTGCATGTCTGGTGGCAAGACGGCGCTGGCACCGGCCGCTTGCCGGCATTGGTTCGCCGGGCATACGCCAGCGCACTGCCCTGCCGGGTCGGCATCGTGCGAGAAGCCTTCCGTCAGGTCAGCACCGAAGGCCAGCCGTTTCGTGCGCAACCCGCGACGCCTGACGCAACGTCAGCGGGTTGCCATCCGACATCGGTGTTTTCCCTGCGCTACCGGCCATGGGGCAAGGTGATCCTCGACAACCAGCAAAGCAGCGGGGCCGGCAATGTACAAAACGATTGAAGATGAAGTCCGTAGCAAAGCCGCGCCGGCCGCGTTGAAAGCCGAGTTCATCCAGCACGAGTTCGAACGGCAGCATACGTTCTGCCTGTTGATCTATGTCGCCAGTGTCGCCATGTGGGTGGTGTTCGACTTGATCCTCAGCTTCATTGGCGGTCGGCCATACACCTGGCTGTCGCTGCTGTTCTACGGGATGTTTTCGTTCCTGACGATCATGTTGCTGTTCACCCGCAAGGCCGGGCAATTCGATGCCTTGAACCTGCTTTTCGTGTTCGCGATCACGCTGGGCACGCGGTTGTTAGTCGAAGATTTGCCTGACAGCTATCGTGCCGCATGGCTGGTCATTGCCGCAGCGTCCACGCTGTACAGCGCGTCGATCCTGCCCCTCAGTCGCTGGTCGTTCTACGGCGCGCAACTGATTACCTGGGTGAACCTCAACCCGTTCTATCGCTCCGACGTTAGCGTGTTTGAGCTCAGGGGTGTGATGACCCTCAATTACAGTGTTTTCCTCTGTGCGTTGACCCTCTACAGCTTCTTCAAATTGCGTGAAGCCAAGCTGAACAACTACATCATGGCCAAATTATTGCTGGATCAGGCCTACTTCGACACCCTGACCGAAATCCCCAATCGCCGGTCATTCATGACCCGCGCCGAGCAGCAACGGCATGCCGAGCCCCGCGAGCACGACCATTACCTGGCGATGATCGACATCGACAACTTCAAGAAGGTCAACGACGTCTACGGGCACGACATCGGTGATGAAGTGCTCAAGCGCGTTGCTGCGGACATCAAAACGGTGATGATCGATTTTGAATACGCACGACTGGGTGGTGAGGAGTTTGCGATTTACCTGGCCGGGGTGCGCCGCGAAGACGTCGCGCACCTGGCGGGTGAACTGTGCCGGGTGGTGCGCGAACACCCGACCCGGCATCCGGTGACCATCAGCATTGGCCTGGCTCGTGTGGCGGACGGCGACACATTGAATCAGGCGCTGATCAAGGCCGATGAAGCGTTGTATGAGTCAAAGCACTCGGGGAAAGATCGGTACACCTTTCATGAATAACCTAAAGCGCGTTTTGATCTGAAGAACGTTGCCTTGAGCCTGGAATAAACCCTGGCGGGGCTCGTCGTACTGCCACTGAAATCCTTCAGTAGCCACTACGAGCGCCCCCATCATGAAAAACCTTCTGTCCACGCTGTTTCTGATTGCCCTGAGCGGTACTGCAGCCGCCGCTTCTGTCGACAACGCCAGCCCCTCGAATGTCGAGGATTACAGCTATTCGAAACCGCTGAACATTGCCAAGGTCGTCAACATCACCAGTGGCGACTATTGCGGTATCGGCCCACGGGAGATGACTTACGTCGACACGATGGGCGCCACCCATGTCTTGCGCTACCAGGCTTACGGTGATTCGTGCATCGATAAGAACTAATGCTTGAACGACGCCATCACTCGTTCGGCATTCGCATCACAGGCCATCCCTTCGGGCCGCGCCTGGATGTTTTCGATCACCGCCAGCAGCTGCGCCTTGCTCTGGGCCAGGTGCAGTTGCATTTCCTCGATCTGCGCCACCTTGCGCACAAGACCCGCCACTAATTCGTCGTGCTTGAACTCGCCGGTCACCGTGTCCGGTAGCAACAGCTTCAGTTCGTCCAGGCTGAACCCGGCCTGCTGCGCGCACTGGATGATTTGCAGGGTTTGCAGCACCTGCGCGGGATAGCGTCGGTAGCCATTGGCCGAACGATCAACCTGACGAATCAAGCCCTGAGCCTCATAAAAACGAATGCGCGAAGCGTTCAGCCCGCTTAACTGTGCCAGTTCCCCAATTTTCATCACGGCCTCATTTGCCTGCTTGACATTAAAGTTAACTTTAAGCTTAGCCTCTGCTCTTCACTGATGAGGAGTCAAGCATGTCGCCCTTCCAAGCGTTGAATCTGCCAAACGGCCAGACCGTCGGCAATCGTATCGCCAAAGCCGCGATGGAAGAAAACCTCTCCGACACCGCGCAAGCACCGTCCGACGCGTTGTTTCGGCTGTATCAAGCCTGGGCCGAGGGCGAAGCCGGTCTGTTGCTGACCGGCAATGTCATGATCGACCGCCGCGCCATGACCGGACCCGGTGGCGTAGTGCTGGAAGACGAACGCGATCTTGAACGCTTTCGCCAGTGGGCAACTATCGGCCGATCCGCAGGCGCGCAGTTTTGGATGCAACTCAATCATCCCGGCCGCCAGACCATGGCCAACCTCGGCCAACAAGCCTTGGCGCCATCGGCCGTGGCGCTGGACCTGGGAGCGTTCTCGAAGATGTTCGCCGAGCCCAAGCCGATGTCCGAAAGCGATATCGCCGAGGTCATCGCGCGCTTCGCCACCAGCGCGGCCCTCGCCGAAAAGGCCGGTTTCACCGGGGTACAGATTCATGCGGCCCATGGTTACCTGATCAGCCAGTTCCTCTCACCGTTGACCAATCGCCGCACCGACCGTTGGGGTGGATCGCTGGAGAATCGCGCGCGCTTGCTGCTGGACGTGGTCAGTGCCGCTCGCCAAGCCGTCTCGCCGCAGTTTTGCGTGTCGGTGAAACTCAACTCCGCCGATTTCCAGCGTGGCGGCTTTGACGCCGACGATGCCCGCCAGGTAATTCTGTGGCTCAACGAGCAACCCATCGACCTGCTGGAACTCTCCGGCGGCAGCTACGAAGCCCCGGCCATGCAAGGCGAAGCCCGGGAT